>JBIIPY010000002.1:0-101515 GCA_044342365.1 Ferruginibacter sp.
TCCAATATCGGCTATCGCCTCATTGTACTATTTGTTTGATACCATCGGCATTTACTCCCGAAAGCATTCGGGATAAGATTTATAAAATATTGGCATATTATATAAATCACATTGGTATAAGAAATGGAAACCTACTTTGGCTGCGGATGGCCTTATGTTGAACGCTGCTTGAAAAATCATTCACAAGCAAATAAAAACAAATCCTCTTTTACACGTCATTGGGCAAGAAAATTTTATCGGGATAGCTCACTTTCACCAGGGTTAACCCTTTAGAAGGCACAGCAAAGTCGGCAGAAGATGGCTTTTTAGATATAGCTATGGCAGAAAACGAATCCAATGACAGCTTTTTAGATGCAGCCCTCAGCATGGTGCCCACCAGACCCTTTACCATGCCCCTTAAAAAACGGTTGGCGGCCACTTCATACATACAGCCTGCTGGAGTCAGTTTCCATTCGCTGTGTTGTATCGTGCAGTTATAAGTATGCACCTGAGAATTTCGCTTGGCAAAGGTTTCAAAATCGGTGAATTCCTTTAAAGCTTCGGCATACCGGTTCAATAAAACAAGGTCGAGGGCATAAGGGTAATACCATCCCCGATCATAGCTAAATGGATCTTTTTGAAAATATAGCTGGTATTGATAGGTTCTTGACAACGCATCAAAACGACTGTGAGCTTCGTCATTTACCGCTTTAACAGACTTTACAACGATATCGGCAGGCAAAATGGCGTTGAGGTGGTACAGGTCTTTCTGAGGTTGTATCAACAATAATTCGGCTGGGGCATCAAAATGAAAATAGTTTTGAAAGGCATGAACGCCCGCATCGGTTCTGGATGATCCTGTAAGATCAACCGCATGCCGATAATAGACCAACAAAGCCTTTTCCAATTCCGCTTGTACCGTATTGGCATTGTCTTGTTTCTGAAAGCCCGAAAAGCGAGTTCCTTTGTAAGCCAATTCTATAAAATAACGCGGCATGTAAAAATTATTGTTTTCTAACCAGTGACTTAAACTGATTTACATAAAAAGTATCTGTGAGCATCGATTCGAGACTGCTGAAGTTATGGCTGTCTAATACAAAAGGATAAGCATTTTCTAAAAAGGTATATTTACCTGCATCGGTCAAAAAAATAGCTCCTAGGTTTTTGACCTGCGCTACCGTATAACATTTTTGTTTAAAAAACTTTATAGCGGCTTCCGCCATGTCTTTTTCAGATTTTTGGCCTACCATTTTTTTTCTCAACTTAAAAAAATCTTCCTCAGTTGCCACCTGCTTACAATCAGAATTAATCATCACTGGCTTGGTTACCACAGTTTTGTTCTCGGGAGCTGATTCTGCAGCAATGCTAGTGCCTTCTTTTTTATCGGTTGGGATTGAAGCGTTGCCTGCATTGGGATTGGGCAATTCTATGTCTAAAAATTTTTCTGAAGCGTCTTTGCTCACATTGGTCATGGGTGGTTCGGTCACGGAGGGTTTACTGACAACTGCTGTTGATTCTACAACAATCGGTTTGGTGTCTGTGATCTTCCCAGCAATTATAACCTGAATGGTGTCTATGCCACCCTCCCATCGATCTACATATATAATTGCCGTGCTTGTTTCATCAGAAATGGAAGAAATTTTAGAAATGTTGGAGGCAATGTTTGAGGGAGCTACTTCCTGTTTAGAAACCACTGGAGGAGCATCGGAAACTGTGGCGGTTGCGGGCACATTTACTGATACAGGCTGTGCTGTTGGCTCATTTACTGGCTTTTTTTGAAGTGGGGTATTTACCACTTCAGATAAAACGCTGGAGAATCCATCGGTGGCTTCGGTAGTTGAAACAACAGGGCTGTTATTGGCAGAAGACTGGTTGCTGTTGATAACCTCCATTGTTTGCCAATTGAACAATGCCCAACCTTTGCTTTCGAAATTTTTAAGTGAGTAGCCTAGGTCTTTGTCGGTTATTTGCAAGGATATAATTTGTGAAGGCCACTCATTTTTTGGAAATCCAACCGTGATGATGTGGCTGCCTGATCGTAATTTTGGGATAACCAGATAACCGGTTGAAGAAGAACTGTAGAGTTTTTCCTGAATTCTAACATAAAAGGGTTGTTTATTGTCTGTTTGCAAATAAACAAAATGATACTGCTGGGATTGTGCGCCGATTCCAAAACAAACAAAAACAATAAAAAGTAGTAAGGACCTCATTCAGAAAACTTTGAAACAAAGCTAAACATTAATGATTTATTTGCCACTTATAAAAAATTAACAAAATAAGTTTGTATCAACTTTTACATTTACAAAAAACAATCAATATATGAAACATGTATTAATGGCCTTGGCGATTGCAGCCATTCCTGCGTTATCCTGGGGGCAGGGACCAGCTCAAGACACCGACACTACCTGGAAATCTGTATTTCGGGAGAGTCACGAAACCACCAACGATCTTATGCATACCAAACTGGAAGTGCGTTTCGATTATGCAAAAGCTTACCTGTACGGTAAAGAGTGGGTTACATTGAAGCCGCATTTTTACGCTACCGACAGTGTAGTATTGGATGCAAAGGGCATGGACATTAAAGAAGTGAGTATCGTGAAGCCCAATGGCAAAACAGCTTTGAAATATGCTTATGATGGCATGAAGCTGCGGGTTAAACTAGACAAGGCCTACGGCAGAACAGACCAATACACTTTGTACATTGATTATGTGAGCAAACCCAACGAATTGAAAGTTCAGGGCAGTGCCGCTATTACCGATGCGAAAGGACTGTATTTTGTTAATCCTACTGGTGAGGACAAAGAAAAACCAACGCAGATATGGACCCAGGGCGAAACCGAAGCCAGCAGTGTATGGTTCGTAACCATTGATAAACCAAATCAAAAAACCACACAGGAAATATACATGACCGTTCCTGCTAAATATGTATCGTTGAGTAACGGTATTTTAAAAAGTCAGAAAAAAAATACGGATGGTACCCGTACCGATTATTGGAAAATGGATGATCCGCATGCCCCCTACTTGTTTTTTATGGGTGTAGGTGACTATAGCATCATTAAAGATGTACCATACAAAGGCAAAGAAGTGAGTTATTATGTAGAAAAAGAGTATGCCCCTTACGCAAAAGGTATTTTTGGTAACACGCCCGAAATGATGAAATTCTTCTCAGAAAAATTAGGTGTTGATTATCCATGGGCGAAATATTCACAAATTGTAGGAAGAGATTATGTAAGTGGTGCCATGGAAAATACCACCGCTACCTTGCACCAAGAAAGTGCATATCAAAACAGCCGCCAATTATTAGATGGCAACGGTTGGGAAGAAACCATTGCGCATGAATTGTTTCACCAATGGTTTGGAGATTTGGTTACTGCAGAAAGCTGGAGTCATTTAACAGTGAACGAAAGTTTTGCCAACTACAGTGAATACCTGTGGGATGAATATAAATACGGAAAAGACTTTGCTGATGCGCACAATTATGACGATATGATGGGTTATGTACAAAGTGGTAGCGAAGCTAAAACCCTTGTAAGACATCAGTATAAAGACAAAGAAGACATGTTTGATGCGGTTAGCTACAACAAAGGGGGTCGAATTTTGCACATGCTTAGAAACTATATTGGTGATGATGCATTTTTCAAGTCATTGAATTTATACCTCACTCAAAATAAATTTAAAACAGGAGAAGCAGCACAGCTGAGATTGGCTGTTGAAGAAATAACTGGTAAAGACATGAATTGGTTTTGGAACCAATGGTATTATGGAAGTGGCCATCCAAAATTAAAGATCAGCTACAATTATGATATCCCTGGTAATGCAAATACTGCTCAAGTGATCGTTGAACAAACTCAAAAAACAGGTAAGGTATTTATGTTGCCAATAGCAGTAGATGTGTACATTAACGGAAAGGCAGAGCGTTACAATGTTTGGACCAAAACAGCGAAGGATACTTTTTATTTTAAAGCCCCCAGCAAACCAGAATTGATTAATGTAGATGCTGATAAGATTTTGTTGGCAGAAAAAACAGACAATAAATCAGAAGAAAATTTTATAGCTCAATTTAAATATGCCAAAAACTATTTAGATCGTAGAGAAGCCATTGATTTTTTTGCTAAAAAAGCAATGCCTGAAGTTGCCAAAGGCTTAACCGACAAATTTGCTGGTATCAGGCAATATACCATTCAGCGTATTGCTGCTACTCCATACAAGACGGACAAAGTGGTGCTGTCTACTATCGAAGACATTGCTAAAAACGATAAGGACAAAAAAACAAAGGCGGCGGCCATTTCGTTCCTAGTAAAAAATGGTGATGCCAAGTATTTGCCTATTTACCAAACAGCCGTAAACGATTCATCTTACACAGTAGCGGGTGCAGCCTTAAAAGGGTTGATTGCTTTAGATGGCGACAATGCTTACAACACTGCTAAAAAATACAGCAACGATGCCAAGGGTGCCTTGGGATCAGCTGTTACTGAAGTACTCATCGCTAAAGGTACAGAAGCTGATTTTGAGTTCATTGCCAATGCTTATAAAAATGCACCGCCAAGTCAGGACAAAGTAACCCAGAGCGAACAATTTGCAACTTACCTTGCTAAACTAGATAATGTCTCCAACATTAAAAAAGGTGTTGATTATATGATGGAATTCAGAAACCTGATACCAAAAGAATACTGGTCGTTCATTGACCCAACTTTCCAGTCTGCTTTTGATAAGATCATCAAAGCAAAAGGTGGTGAAGTAGAATCTTATATTAAAAGTGTGTTTAAATAAGCACTTTAGATAACTCCAAAAGAAAGCGGCTTCCAATTGGAAGCCGCTTTTGTTTTCGGAAGAATCTATTCTATATAGAAGTATCTTGACAACCATTCTTTTTTAAGATGGATGTTGTTGCTTGATAACAATACAAATTCAACTCTTGATATTTCGTCTGTTTGGTAATTTTGTATAATTCTGACGAATTTTAATGGAAGATACCCAAGACCATTATCAAGGAAACCATTAAAGCTACCATTTGTGTTTTTGCTGATAAGAACATTTTTATCAAACCAAATGGAATCGTAGGTTGTAGAAACATCTTGCCCCCATTGATTTGTAAATGTGCTGGGTTTAGTTGCATATAAAACAGTATCCTTACCTATCTCCACCAAAGCACTTTTGATAGAAGTTGCCTTGTCTTTGGTTGAACTTGAGTGGCTTCGTCCAAATGCATTGATAGTAGTGGTATGATTTTTCAAATCCATGAGGCTAGATTCACTTGTATCCTTTGGATTAAAACGAAAGATATAATCTTTCAATACCCAAACCTCTAAATGATCTTTTAATTCCCCATTGATGGTTCTTGCATACAGCAATTTTTGTATGGCTATATCCTGAAAAAAACTTGGCAAGAACCCAATTGTAAACAAAAGGCTCAAGATTGTTTTCATGGTTACATGTTGAATCAGCATTCAAATCTAATTAGAAGTGACTTGCGGTCATACTACCAGCTTCCACTAGCTCCCCCGCCACCAAAACTACCGCCTCCAAATCCACCGAAGCCACCACCACCTCCGCCGCCGCCTGACCAGCCACCTCCACCACCACCGCCTACCGGCCAAAAGATAGGACCTGGTAAACCACGTACGCCTCTGCGGCTCATGAAAGTACCACCTTTACCGCCACCGCCTGAAGAGAGTAGCAGGAACAATACAACAATGATGATGAGGAATATGATGCGACCAGAAGATGTTCCGCCGCCTTTTGTACGAACCGTGTTGTATTCTCCTTTAACTGCAGCAATGATGGCATCTGTGCCTTGGTCGATACCACGGTAATAATCGTTGCCTTTGAAGTTGGGAACAATGATGTTGTCTATGATAGACTTTGCAGTAACATCTGTTAAGGCACCTTCTAACCCATAGCCCGTAGCAATGTCTAATTTTCGATCGTCTTTGGCAATGAGTAAAACCACTCCACTATTATTTTTCTTATTCCCTACACCCCATGCTCTTCCCAAAGCTTGGTTGTAATCTGAAATGGAATTTCCGCCAATAGTTGGAACAATTACTACTGTTATTTGTGTAAAAGTACTATCGTCTAAGATTACCAACTTTCTTTCGAGGGTAGCAATTTGTTCGGCGGTGAGTGTATTTCCTGTGTAATCGTTTACCAACTTGCCCGGTGCAGCACCCTGTTTCAGCAGTGCTTCTGGATCAAAATTTTGTTGTTGAGCAAGTGACAGCAATGACAGCATCATTGATACCAACAACAGTCCTACTTTGTTCCAACCTTTATGTTTTAGTAAATACATCTCGGAATGTTGGGTTATAATTTTCCAAAAACGATATCGTCTGGTAATTCATTTTTATCTTCTGTTGGAATGTATGGAAAACTATTGTGCAATGCTTCTCCAACACCCAGTATGCACTGTATGATGCCTTCTACCAAATTATTTTCTTTAAAATTGGCCAACATGGTACTTACTTCTTTATCCCAGAATACTTTCCCTGTAACGTTATAAATTCCTTCGTCTCCAAACAAAGCCAGCTCATGATCTTTGTGGGCGATGTACAATAAAACACCATTTCTATGGTCTGTTTGCTCCATTTTTAACTTAGCAAATACTTCAATTGCTCTATCCATTGGACTAACAAAAGGATTTCTGGATTCTATGTAAACCCGAATTTCACCACTAGTGCGTTGCTCACAGGTACGAATAGCCGAAACAATTCTTCTGTTTTCTTCTTCGGTGAAGATGGTTTGTTTGTTTTTGAAAGAGAATAGTCCCATGTTAAAATTTTATTTCGGTGGCTTTGTCTGCACCGGCATCGGCATTAAATCCTTCTTTTGCAGAAAACCCTAACAATCCTGCAATCAATTTGGTAGGAAACGATCTTACCGATTGATTGTAGGTAGCAATCGATTCATTAAAATCTTTTCTGGCTATTTTTATCCTTAGTTCAGTTCTTTCCAACTGGGTTTGTAACGCTAGAAAAGCCTGTGCCCCTTTGAGTTCAGGGTATTTTTCTACAGCAATGATGAGCCTGTTGGCAGCAGCAGCCAATGCATCTTGTGCTGCTGCTTGTTCTAAATAAGCCTGTGCTTCGGGATTGGTGGCTGAAACTTGGATGGAACCAGCTTTGGCTCGAGCCTCCGTTACCGCCACCAAAGTGCCTTGTTCGAAATCGGTGGCGCCTTTCACTACGTTTACCAGGTTAGGAATCAGATCCATCCTACGCTGGTAAGCATTTTGCACTTCGTTCCATTGCAACATCACTTTTTCATCTTTTTTCACTAACCCATTGTAACTGGATATCAACCAAATAAGCAACAATAAAACGATGGCACCGATGATAGCACCTGTGTATTTTTTTTTATTCATAACGAACAATCAACATCATTATTTAGTAAAATCTACTTTAGGTGCTTTCTCGGCTCCAGCATCTGCTTTGAAACCCTCTTTGGCAGAAAACCCGAACAAACCGCTGAGAATATTCATTGGGAAAGACCTCACTTTGGTGTTATACACATTGATTTCTTCGTTGAATATTTTTCTGGAATTTTTGATGTTATTTTCGATACTTTCTAGTTGACCTTGCAATTTGGTAAAGTTTTCTGTTGCCTTCAGCGTAGGATATGCTTCTACTGTAGCCAACAAACGGCTCAAAGCTCCTGATAACTGGCCTTGTGCAGCCTGAAATTCTGCAATTTTTTCTGGTGTTAAATTATCTGCATTGATGTTTACACTGGTAGCTTTGGCTCTTGCTTCTACCACATCCGTCAAAGTTTTTTGCTCAAAATCTGCAGCACCTTTTACGGTATTCACCAAATTGCCAACCAAGTCTGACCGATTTTGGTATTCAGCTTCTACGTTGTTCCATGCTTTTTTTACGCTTTCATCTTGTTTCACCAAGCCATTGTAGCCGCTGCAACCCATGAATACAACTACTGCTAAAATTCCAAGGATCACTAAGGTGGTTATACTTTTCATATTTCTGTTTTTTTAGTTTAGTGCGCTAAAATTAATCAATTAAACATTAAATAAAAGCATTTTTTGTTTAATTTTTTTACTGGTTGAATATTGTAAAAAAGCCACTCAGAAAAAACGGAGCGGCTTTTTTTATTAAGAATAAAACTTTTTATTTGATGGCCGCGATACCAGGTAGCTCTTTTCCTTCGAAATATTCGAGCAAAGCGCCTCCACCCGTGCTCACATAGCTTACTTTACTGGCAAGGTTGAATTTATTTACAGCAGCCACACTGTCGCCGCCACCTACCAAACTAAAAGCACCGTTGGCAGTACTTTCCGCCACAGCCAAAGCGATGGATTTGGTGCCGTTTTGAAATTTCTCCATTTCAAACACACCCATCGGGCCATTCCATAAAATGGTTTTTGAATTTCGGATGACCTCGCTGAAAATCCCAATGGCTTTTCCGCCAATGTCTAAGCCCATCCATCCATCTGGAATTTGATCGCTGGGGCAATCTTTTGAATTGGCATCTGCTGCAAACTTGTCTGCAATGATGGAAGTTTCCGGTAAATGAATGCTTACATTGTTGGCTTTGGCTTTTTCTAAAATTACTAAGGCCGTTTCCAAACGATCGTCTTCACAAAGTGAGTTGCCTATATTACCCCCTTTTGCTTTGATGAATGTATAGGCCATACCACCACCAATGATGATGTCGGTTGCACGTTGCAATAAGTTTTCGATGATGAGAATTTTATCGGAAACCTTGGCACCACCGATGATAGCGGTGAATGGTTTTTGAGAATGGTGCAACACTTTTTCGGCACTCAGTACTTCTGCTTCCATGAGCAAACCGAATGTTTTTTTATCGGCATCAAAATATTTTGCGATCACGGCGGTAGAAGCGTGTGCCCGATGAGCCGTTCCAAAAGCGTCGTTCACATACACATCCCCCAATTTCGATAATTTTTCAGCAAACGCTTCGTCGCCTTTTTCTTCTTCTTTGTAAAAACGAAGGTTTTCTAACAATAACACTTCACCTGAGCGCAACATTTCTGCAGTGAGGCCTGCTTGACTGCCTATGCAATCGTTCGCAAAAAACACTTTGGTATCCCCTCCCAGCAATTCGTGTAAATGATTCACCAGGTGTTTCAAAGAGTATTCATCGGTTGGGCCATCTTTTGGTCTTCCCAAATGGCTCATTAAAATAGCGGAACCTCCATCGTTCAATATTTTTTTGATGGTGGGAATGGTTGCCGTCATCCGGGTATCGTCTGTTATTTCATGTGCATCGTTGAGGGGCACGTTAAAGTCTACCCGTACCAGTACTTTTTTACCTTTAAAATTGTGATCGCTGAATTGTATCATGAGTGTTGATGTTTAAAATAAAAAACCGCAAAGACGTTGGTGCGCAAAGTAGATAAAATTTTCTTAGCGTTACCAGTCTTTGCGGTAAGTGATCAATATTGGTATGCCGTACAAGTGAGTGACACAACGATGATGCCATGAAAGCCAGCTGCTGGCAAAAAAAATTATTTAGATATCAGTCCGGCAAAATGTTTTACCGTACGAACCAGTTGGCTTACATAACTCATTTCGTTATCGTACCAGCTCACGGTTTTCACCATTTGTTTGTCGCCCACCTGCATTACTTTGGTTTGGGTTGCATCAAACAAAGAACCGAAGTTGATGCCGATGATGTCGCTGCTCACGATTTCATCTTCGTTGTAACCAAAACTTTCGTTGCTGGCTGCTTTCATGGCTGCGTTCACTTCTTCTACAGTAACTTTTTTTGCAAGAATGCTGTACAATTCCGTTACAGAACCCGTGATGGTTGGTACGCGTTGTGCGCCGCCATCTAGTTTGCCTTTTAATTCTGGCAACACCAATCCGATGGCTTTTGCAGCACCTGTACTGTTGGGTACAATGTTGGCTGCTGCTGCTCTTGCTCTGCGCAAGTCACCTTTGGGATGAGGAGCATCGAGTGTATTTTGATCGTTGGTATAGGCGTGAATGGTGCTCATGATACCTGTTTCGATGGTATAATGGTCGTTCAATACTTTTGCCATGGGTGCAAGGCAGTTGGTGGTGCAACTAGCGCAACTAATGATGGTTTCAGAACCATCAAGTATGGCGTGATTGACGTTGAATACAACCGTTTTAAGATCGCCTGTGGCTGGAGCGGAAATCACTACTCTTTTTGCACCAGCTGTTAAATGGGCTTCTGCCTTTGCTTTGTCGGTAAAAAAGCCAGTGCTTTCAATTACCACATCTACATCGTGAGCGCCCCATGGAATTTGAGCCGGATCTTTTTGTGCATATATTTTAATGTCATCGCCATTTACCACGATGGAGTTTTCGGTATGGGTTACTTCCTGACCAAATCTGCCTTGCGCACTGTCGTATTTTAAAAGGTGTGCCAATACTTCCGGACTAGTAAGATCGTTGATGGCTACCACGTCGATACCTTCCATGTTATAGATTTGACGGTAAACCAGACGACCGATGCGACCGAATCCGTTGATGGCAACTTTAATTGTACTCATAACTATAAATTTAAAATGTAATCGATTTTGCGTGGCAAAAGTACAAGATGTGAAGCTAAAAGTGGAGAATATTTTAATTGTTGATCTGGGTGGGAAAACGAAAAAGCCTTTCAATATAGAAAGGCTTTTCTTGTACCACGTACGGGAATCGAACCCGTGACTCCTCCGTGAAAGGGAGGCGTCTTAACCCCTTGACCAACGCGGCATCGTTTTGAAGGACGGCAAAGATAATGAGCATAATTTTTTTAGCCAAATTTTTTACAAAATGTTTCAAATTTTTTTATTCCCGCTAGAAATAAGTAACGATCTACTATGTAAAAAAGCGCTATCTGTTTTACTTCATGTATCTTAAGGTCAATTTCAATTTGTCCATCTTTAATTAAAAAACATGAGTCGTTTCATACTTGCATTAGACCAGGGAACCACCAGCAGCAGGGCCATTGTATTTGACCATGCAGGCCAGATAATGGCTATTGCGCAAAAAGAATTCAAACAATATTTTCCGCAACCCGGTTGGGTAGAACATGATGCCAATGAAATATGGAGCACACAATTGGGCGTTGCCGCAGAAGCTATTGCCAAAGCAGGATTAAATGTAGAAGACATTGCGGCCATCGGCGTCACCAACCAAAGAGAAACAACGGTGGTATGGGACAGAGTCACAGGCAAACCCATTTACCATGCCATAGTGTGGCAGGATAGAAGAACGGCCGCAATTTGTGATGAGCTGAAAGCAAATGGCTTAGAAACAATGATCAAACAAAAAACCGGATTGATCGTGGATGCCTATTTTTCGGGCACTAAAATAAAGTGGATTCTAGACAATGTGGAAGGAGCTCAACAAAAAGCCAATAATGGTGAACTCGCATTTGGCACCATTGATAGTTGGTTGCTGTGGAATTTAACCAAAGGAACCGTACACGCCACCGATGTAAGCAACGCCAGCAGAACCATGTTGTGCAATATTCATTTGTTGGAATGGGATGAAAGCTTGCTGCAAATGCTAGACATTCCCGCTTCGATGTTGCCTGTTATAAAAAGCAGCAGCGAATTGTACGGTCACACCCAACATATGCTCACCAGCAAAAGCATTCCGATTGCAGGTATGGCTGGAGACCAGCAAGCAGCTTTGTTTGGGCAGATGTGTACACAGCCTGGCATGGTGAAAAATACTTACGGCACTGGCTGTTTTATGTTGATGAACACAGGCGAAAAACCTGTGTTTTCTAACAACAACTTATTGAGCACGGTGGCATGGAAAATTAATGGCCAAACACAATACGCATTAGAAGGATCAGTTTTTATAGGAGGCGCCGTGGTGCAGTGGTTGAGAGATGGGTTGGGCATTATCCGGCATTCGAGCGATGTGGAAGCATTGGCTGAAACGGTGCCACATAGCGACGGCGTATATATGGTGCCGGCTTTTACCGGACTGGGTGCACCCCATTGGAAACCAGATGCCCGCGGTACTATTTTGGGTATTAGCAGGGGAACTACTGCTGCGCATATCGCAAGGGCTGCACTTGATAGCATTGCCTATCAAACCATGGATGTATTGAAAGCGATGGAAGCCGACGCGGGCATTGCCATCAAAGAATTGCGGGTAGATGGTGGCGCAACAGCCAACAACTTATTGATGCAATTTCAAAGTGATATTTTAAACACGAATGTTTTGCGACCCACTGTTACAGAAACGACGGCATTGGGTGCAGCATACCTAGCAGGATTGGCGGTTGGTTTCTGGGACAGTATTGAAGCCATTGCTGCACAGTGGAAAATTGACCAAACATTTGAATCTGGCATGAACGAAACAACCAGAGAAGATTTAACAAAAGGCTGGAATACAGCAGTGAAAGCTACTATAGCGGCTAGTTAATAAAACTAAGAGCATGAACAGACTTGCGATGTTTTTAGAGCTTCTTATGTGCTGCAAATTTCTCTACAAGAAGTAGAATCATTATCTTTCTTCCTGATATAGATTTAGCGATTGCAATTAACCCAAAAGAAACCATATGAATGTATTTATTTCTGAATTTATTGGTACTGCTATTTTATTGTTGTTGGGCAACGGCGTTGTTGCCAATGTAGTTCTCAAAAAAACCTATGGCAACAATGGAGGTATTATGGCCATCACCATTGCATGGGCAATGGCCGTTTTTGTGGCCGTGTATATATCTGCCGCTGCAAGCGGTGCCCATTTAAATCCAGCTATTACCATTAGCCTTGCTTTTAAAGATGGCAACTTCACAAATCTTCCACTTTATTTATTGGCACAATTATCGGGCGCCATGTTTGGTTCTTTGTTGGTATGGTTTTATTATAAATTGCATTTCGATGCTACCGAAGATGCTGGTGCTAAAATGGCCTGTTTTTGTACCAGTCCGGCCATTACAAATACATTTTACAATTTAATCAGTGAGGTGATTGGCACGTTTGTATTGGTGATAGGGGTATTGTTCTTGTCTAAACCAGCTCATGGATTGGGATCGCTCGATGCACTACCGGTAGCATTACTGGTATTGGTCATTGGTTTGTCGTTGGGAGGTACCACTGGCTATGCGATCAATCCTGCCAGAGATTTGGGACCAAGAATTGTTTATGCTTTATTGCCCATTAAAAACAAGGCAAATCCTAATTGGGCTTATAGCTGGATACCCGTTGTAGGGCCGATTGTGGGAGGATTGCTGGCTGTTGTGATTTTTAAACTCATTCAATAAATTACAATCTATGAACTGGAAAGGAATATTTCCTGCGCTCACTACAAAGTTTACAGCCGATGACGAATTGGACCTGGGGCTGTTTGCAAAAAATTTACATGCTCAAATGGAAGCAGGTGTTCACGGCATCATTTTAGGTGGCACACTCGGTGAAGCCAGTGTACTCAGTATTGCAGAAAAAGAGCAGTTGATAAAATTTGCAGTGGCAGAAACGGCGGGTAAAATTCCGGTTGTATTGAATATTGCCGAAGGTTCTACCAAAGAGGCGTTGCAGCAGGCAGCATATGCCAAAGCCTGGGGCGCCGAAGGATTGATGATGTTACCGCCCATGCGTTATAAACCCGATCATCGGGAAACGGTTACTTATTTTAAAACAGTTGCCAACAGTACAGACCTTCCTATCATGATTTACAACAATCCGGTTGATTATAAAACGGAAATTACATTAGATATGTTTGAAGATCTTGCCATTTGTAGCAATATTGGTGCTGTAAAAGAAAGCACCCGAGATACCAGCAATGTAACGAGAATGCGTAATCGCTTTGGAGATAGGTATGCCATTTTGTGTGGAGTAGACACCCTCGCTTTTGAAGAAATAACGGCGGGTGCAGATGGTTGGGTAGCCGGTCTGGTGTGTGCGTTCCCGAAAGAAACTGTGGCCATTTATGAACGCATCAACAATGGCAGGATGGCAGAGGCTTTGCAAATTTACAGATGGTTTATGCCACTACTAGAGTTAGACATTCATCCAAAGTTGGTGCAATATATTAAACTGGCGGAAACCATGACGGGCATTGGATCTGAATATGTAAGGGCGCCCCGATTAATTTTAGAAGGAGCTGAAAGAGATCGTATTGTGGCTGTAATTGAAGCAGGCATCAATAGCCGACCGCAGTTGTAATTATTTTGTACTAAAAAATTGAAATGTATGTTTGAAGATAGCACCAGTGAAGCCATAGAAAAAGCAATGCATGCTGCTGAAGAAGCTTTTCTGGTTTACAGAAAAATGCCCTTAAGGACCAGGGCCAATTTTATGCGAGAAATTGCCATTGAGATAGAAGCATTGGGTGATGCGCTCATTGAAAAAGCCATGGAAGAATCTCATTTGCCTGAAGCAAGAATGAGAGGAGAAAGGGCACGCACCATTTTTCAATTGAATAGTTATGCGGCGGCCTGCGAAAAAGCAGATTGGTTGGAAGCTAAAATTGATACCGCAGACAATAATAAAACACCCCCTAAACCCGACATTCGAAAAATGTTGGTTCCCTTGGGGCCAGTGATAGTATTTGGTGCCAGCAATTTCCCTTTCGCTTACAGCACTGCAGGAGGAGATACTGCTTGTGCATTTGCTGCCGGTTGTTCGGTAGTAGTAAAAGCACATCCTGCACATGCAGCTACCAGCCAAATGGTAGCCGATGCTATTTTCAGCGCCATAAAAAAACTAAACTTACCAACGGGCTTATTTGCACATATGCATGGAGCCGCTATTGCTGTTGGCGAAGCCCTCGTTAAACATCCGCTTACAAAAGCTGTTGGATTTACGGGTTCGTACGCGGGAGGTAAACAATTGTTTGATTGGGGTAACCAACGAGCTATTCCCATTCCGGTATTTGCAGAAATGGGCAGTGTGAATCCTGTGTTTATACTTCCTCAAAAAATGAAACGGGATGCTGTTGCGTTAGGCGAACAAATGGCGGCGTCCATCACATTGGGTGTTGGTCAATTTTGCACCAACCCCGGTATCATGGTGGCGATAGATGATGAAGCACTGTTGGGTTTCAAACAACAACTCATCGCTTCTATTCAAAAAATACCAGCAGCTAAAATGTTGCATGCTGACATTGCAAAAAATTACCATCAAAAAAAATCAGCCGTTTTAACAGAAACCACTGCTGAAACATTGGTAGAAGTTGTTTATGATGAAACGGAAGCAATGGGAGTGGCACATATCACTACAACAGATGCTCCTACTTTTCTTAACAATGCTTTTTTACACGAAGAGGTATTTGGCCCCTACTCTATTATTGTAACCTGTAAAAATAGTGAGGAAATGCTGGCCGTGGCTGGCTCCTTACAGGGACAGCTCACCGTAACCGTGATGGGAACAATAGATGAGATCAGCAACAACGAATTGCTGTTAAATTGTTTACAGGAAAAATGTGGTCGTTTTATTTTGAATGGGGTACCTACTGGCGTGGAAGTATGTGCGAGTATGCAACATGGTGGGCCCTTCCCTGCTAGCACAGACAGTAGGTTTACTTCTGTAGGAGCAGATGGCATTAAAAGATTTGCCAGACCATTGGCTTACCAGAACTGGCCAAACGATCTCTTACCCGATGTTTTAAAAAATGAAAATCCCTTACACATAAGAAGAATGGTGAACAACGAATGGCAGGATAAGGCATTGAGCGTTTAACTGGCTACTAATTTTTTAGAAGCCATTCCTAACTGGTTTTTGCTGAACCAAATAGACATCCCAAGTGATAGCAACAGGTATCCCAACACTATAAAACTAGCCCCATAAAAAGCATTGTCTAAGCCGAACCAATCGCCGTAATAAAACAGGATGCCAATACCCAATGTAGTTTTTATGGCTTCCCAAACAAACGCATATTGCTGACCGTCCATCAATTCTGTGAATGCATATACAAATACAAAGAGGAAGCCTCCATAAACAAATATCTGTGGCATACCTATGCTGGCAATATTTCCAAAAAGGTAACTTACAAAAAGCAATAAGATCCCGAGTTGTATCCAGGTCCAAACCAAAAATGGTTTAGCATATACTGTATTGTATTTTTCAAAATCATACACGTCTTCAATTTTGTAAACGGGGTATTTTGCCTCTACATCTGCTGGCCTCCAGCCCGTTGGCATCAACCAAATACGAAATTTATCTTTCCAGCTTGCAGCTCGCCATGCATCCTTCATCAACAACCACAAATGTTGAAAATTAATTTTGATAGGATTCCATGTGCGAACAGGACGTGTAACACCAAACACAGCGGGCACATCGCTTAGTTCTTTTTGAAACGTACCAAAAAGCTTATCCCATACAATAAATATCTGTCCAAAATTTTTGTCCATGTACTCTGGGTTCATAGCATGATGCACCCTGTGGTGTGAAGGGGTAACGATGATGTGTTCCAGAAAACCCATTTTACCAATGTGGCGGGTATGGTACCAGAATTGTGCAAACAGGTGCAATGGTGCTACCACAGCAATTACGGTAGCAGGCACTCCCAACACAGCCGCGGGCAACAACAAAATCACAAATAATTTTACAAACACAGAAACACTTTGGCGCAATGCACAAGCTAGGTTGTATTCTTCGCTACTGTGGTGCACGATGTGCGCATTCCAGAAGAAATTGACTTTATGATTGAGGGTATGCACTAAGTAACCAGCAAAATCGAGTGCAACAAAGGCAATAAGATAGGTTAGAAAAGTAGATTGAACAGCTGTAACTGCGATCCTATCTAACAACCATTGGTAGCTGACGATGGCAAAACTGAGCCCCAATACATCTTTGGTTACGTTGGTAATACCGCTGGTAAGGCTGCTGATCATATCCATGCTGCGCACGGTTTCAAAACCTTTGCGCCAGCCATACCATTTTTCAAACAACACCAATAATAAAAATACTGGCATTGCCATCAATAAAATTTGTCCGTATTGAGCCATCTAACAAGAATTACTGTAAAATTAGATTAATATTCCTCAATTTTGGATTGATTAATGTCAAAATTTATGAATCACCTTTTTCATTGTATCGATGCGCACACTTGTGGCAATCCCGTAAGGTTGGTAAAAGAAGGTGGGCCAGCATTGGTTGGCCTGAATATGAGTGAAAAAAGACAGCATTTTTTGCGGGAATATGATTGGATCCGAACCGGATTGATGTTTGAACCTCGGGGACACGATATGATGAGTGGCAGTATTTTATACCCTCCCCACGATCCTGAGAATGATGTTGCTGTGCTTTTTATTGAAACCAGTGGATGTTTGCCAATGTGTGGCCATGGAACCATTGGTACAATTACCATCGCCATCGAAAAAAGATTGATCGTTCCAAAAATACCTGGCATTGTAAAAATGGAAGCACCTGCTGGTTTGGTTTACATTGAATACAAAGAACAACACGGAAAAGTAACCTCCGTTAAATTGACCAATGTTGCTTCATATCTGGCAATGGAGGGTTTAAAAATAAGCATACCGGTGTTGGGTGAGTTGGTTTTTGATGTGGCGTATGGTGGTAATTTTTATGCTATTGTAGACGAGCAGGATAATTTTAAAGGCATACAACATTACACGGCCTCCGAATTAATTGCTTTCAGTCAACAGCTTAGAAAAAGAATTAATGAATTGCATCAGTTTGTGCATCCAGAAAATGATACCATTAGGGGATGCAGCCACATTTTATGGGCCGGCCAGCCGCTTGATGCAACCTCTAGCGCCAGGAACGCCGTCTTTTATGGCGAAAAAGCCATTGACAGAAGTCCATGCGGTACTGGTACCAGCGCCAGAATGGCACAATGGTATACAAAAGGGAAATTAAAAAAAGGAGATGTTTTTATTCACGAAAGCATCATTGGCAGTAAATTTTTAGGTACCATAGAATCGGAAACTACTGTAAGTGGAATACCTGCCATTAAACCCGGTA
The DNA here is from genome assembly GCA_044342365.1 of Ferruginibacter sp. Taxonomy (GTDB): domain Bacteria; phylum Bacteroidota; class Bacteroidia; order Chitinophagales; family Chitinophagaceae; genus Ferruginibacter. Next base: position 17,852 of record JBIIPY010000002.1, read on the forward strand.
TTGAAGGATGGGCAAAAATTTATGGAACCAACAGCATCAGTATTGATGATGAAGATGATCCTTTTGCAAAAGGCTTCCAGGTGCTTTAGAGGTAATATTATTAATTAGTATTTATTTAAAACAGTCCTTTACATTTGTAATAAAATTGCAATTTATGAAAAAATTCTTGGGTGTTTTAACGATGATAGTACTGGCATCATCTGTTAGTTCGCAATCGGTGATAACAACGGCTACCTTCAACAAATTACCACAAACAGCAGTACAATGTAATTTGGCCTATTCTGATGAAGCTGTATTAAATGGACTGGCCAAAAGATTAGACTCATACGGTAAGCCTAAAAAAATTAAAGAGTATTTGGTGTACAGGAATTTGAATATTCCGAAAATAAGCAGCACTCCCGTTACCTTGTATTTTAACGTAGAGAAAAAAAGCAGAAAAGACAAAAGCAACGCTGTACTCACCATGTTGATCTCCGATGAATTTGACCGTTTTTATACAAAAGAAAGTGAACCAGCACTGTTTAACAAAGCCAAAGATTACCTCAATAGTTTTGTTGATCCAGTAGCTGCATCAAGCCTGGAAATTGGCATCAAATCGGAAGAAGAGGCTACTGAAAAGGTTGAAAAAAAATTAAAGAAATTGAGAGATGATGGAATTGATTTGGAAGAACAAAAAAAGAAGATTGAAGCCAAAATAGAGCAAAACAAAAAAGACATTGAAGTTGGAGAAGCAGCATTGTTGAAACAAAAAGAAATGTTAGACGAATTAATAAAACAAAGAAAAAATTGATGCTTCTATTTATTGCAGAAAGCTGTCTTAAACAGACAGCTTTTTTTATGCCTAATTTATTTAAATTGCTATATTATACTACTTAAAGCAACTGCAATTATTTATGAGCAAAACAGTGATCGTTGGTGGTGGCATTATTGGATTATCGAGTGCCTATTACTTGCAAAAAGCAGGACATGATGTAACAATCATAGAGAGAGGCGACATTACCGATGGCTGCTCTTTTGGAAACATGGGATACATTAGTCCAAGTCATTTTATTCCATTGGCATCACCTGGCATCATCAGCGAAGGGTTTAAATACATGCTGAGTAGTAGCAGTCCTTTTTACATCAAACCCAGGCTGGATATAGAACTGATGAAATGGGCCTGGCATTTTTACAAAAACAGTACCGCATCTAAAGTAAAAATTTCGGTACCTCACCTCAACAATATTTTACAATTAAGTCGTACCCTCATCAGTGATTTTAAAAAAGATCTTCCCCCTGTTTTTGATCTCGAAGAAAAGGGTTGTTTGATGATGTGCAAGCAACAAAAAACATTGGAACATGAATTGCACCTGGCAGATGAAGCAGAACAGCTGGGTTTAAACGTTGAAAGGTTAAACAAAGAGCAGGTACAGTTATTAGAACCGGAAGTAGAATTGGCTGTTGCAGGCGCCGTACTGTTTAAAGATGATTGTCATTTTAATCCGGGAAAAATGATGATGGCATTAAAAGTATACCTCGAACAACAAGGCGTTAAATTTCATTTACGAAGTACCGTTAGCGGATTCGAAAAAAAGAACCAAAAAGTGCAGGCGGTTATCTTTGATACTGGTAGAATTGAATGCGATGAATTGGTGATTGCAACAGGTAGTTGGATACCAATGCTGTGTAAAATGCTGGGTATATCGCTGCTTTTACAACCCGGAAAAGGTTACAGTTATACCTACGATTTTGTTGAGAGAAACATTCATTATCCTGCCATTTTGGTAGACGGCAGGTGTGCTGTAACGCCATGGGGCCGAAACCTACGTATTGGTGGCACCATGGAATTGGGCGGAATCAACCAAAAAGTACTCATTAAAAGAATGCAGGGCATTTATGATTCGGCCACCAATTTTTATCCCGGTTTAAACATCAACTTCCCTCCTGCTGATAAAATATGGAATGGCTTGCGCCCTGTAACCCCCGATGGGCTTCCTTATATTGGCAGACCCCATGCTTACAGCAATGTGATTGTTGCCGGAGGCCATGCAATGCTGGGCATATCGCAGGGCACGGGAACAGGTTTGTTGGTAAGCCAGTTGGCATCCAATAAAAAAACCGAAATTGACATTTCGGCTTTTGATTTACATCGTTTTTAAAATCATCCCAATCCTACTTCTTGGTGCCTTTCGGGAATCTGAACATCGGCATACCCTTTGCGAACCAGCCGTTCGCGGAAGTCTTGTTGCACATCGTATTCTCCATGAACAAGGAATAATTTTTCAACTTGACTGATATCCTGACAACCCAGGAACTGCAACAGATCATCGTAATCGCCGTGTGCACTCATGCTGCGCATTTCTCCAATTTCAGCATTCACCTCGTGAGACTGTCCAAAAATATTTATTTCTTTTGGTTTGCGCATGAGTCTGCCTCCTAAAGAGTTGGGTTCGCAGTAACCTGTAAAGAGGATTGTATTCCTGCTGTTTTCAATGTTATTGCTGATGTGATGTTTTATTCTTCCTGCGTCTGCCATGCCGCTGGCACTGATAATCAAACAAGGGTTTTTGTAGTAATTCAGCATTTTAGATTCTTCTACTGAATTGATAAACTTAAGCCCTTTGAAACCAAATGGATCCTTATCACTCAATAATATTTTTTGAATGCGGGCATTAAAATATTGTGGAAACCTTTTTACAACTTGCGTGGCTTTGATGCTTAGCGGACTGTCTACAAAATATTCCATCTCAGGCAAGCGACCTTCTAACTCTAATTGGTTGAGCGCAAATAGAATTTCCTGTGTTCTGCCTACACTGAATGCAGGTAAAATAAGTTTACCTTTCTTTTTGATACAGGTATGTTCTATCCACTCCAGCAGGGTATCAGGAGTAGGATGATGTTCATCGTGTAAGCTGTTGCCATAGGTAGATTCTAGCAGAATAACATCAGCCTGTTCAAATACGGCTGGTGATTTTAAAATAATATCCCGATAACGTCCCACATCGCCACTAAAGGTGATTTGTTTGCGTTTACCCTTCTCTGTAATGCGTACATGCACGCAGGCACTTCCAATAATGTGGCCAGCGTCTGTGTAACAAAATTCAATGTCCTCATCAATGCGTGTCCAGGTTTCATACTCCACAGTTACAAAACGATCAGCAGCAATCAATGCATCTTCTGTGTTATAAAGTGGTTCCAGATAAGGCAGACCTTGTAGCGCCCTACGTTTATTGGCATACTTCACATCTGACTCTTGAATGCCAGCACTGTCTTCTAATAAAATTGAAGCAAGGTCTTTTGTAGCGGGTGTTACATACACTACACCTTCATAACCATCTTTGATGAGTTTGGGAATCAATCCACAATGATCGATGTGGGCATGTGACAGAATCATATAATTCACCTCACTGGGTTCAAAGCCCCACTCTTTGTTTAGGGCTTCTGTTTCGGAGCCCATTCCCTGAAACAACCCACAATCAAGCAGTATTTTTTTTCCGTTGGTGAGGGTGATGAGGTGTTTAGAACCTGTAACAGTTCTGGCTGCACCGTGGAATGATATTTTCATAAATAGTTTTTTTACCCTTGGGCTGCTGCTAAAAATCGTAGAAAATGTGATGTACTATTTTTAAAAGCTGGTGAATAAATATGTAAAAAGCAATCGTTTATTTTTATTATGCATTGATGGCCAACCAAGCCATCATACCCATTCCCTGTTCGATGGCAGCTTCATCAATATCGAATGTAGAGGTATGAACACCACTTAAAATGCCTTTCGCTTTATTGCCCGCACCCAACCTGAAAAAACAAGCGGGGATTTTGTGCGAATAATAAGCAAAATCCTCTGCCCCCATTCTCAATTCGGTTTCACTCACTTGTTGATCTCCTGCAAACAATGCAGCATTTTTGTGGGCTGCTGCGCAAAGTGCTTCGTTGTTCAATACAAAAGGATATCCCACATCGATATGTATACTGGCTTCAGCACCCATGGCAGCTACTAATTCGATGGTTTGTTTTTTGATCAACTCGTGTGCCTTGAGTCGCCATTCTTCATCCATCGCCCTAAAGGTTCCCATGAGTTTTACTTCTGATGGAATAACGTTGGTGGTATTTCCTCCCTGAAAAGAAGTGATGGATAACACTGAAGGATTGAATGGGCTGTTGTTCCTGCTTACTATTTGTTGCAGGCTGATGATTAAGTGCGATGCTATAAGAATGGTATCAGCTGTAAACTGCGGAGCTGCAGCATGACCACCTTTGGCTTTGATGCTGATGTAAATTTCATCTGCACTCGCCATCACCATGCCACCTCTAAAACTAAAAGTACCTACTTCCATACCCGGATGTACATGGAGTGCAAATATTTTTTGAGGTGAGGGATTTTCTAATACGCCATCACGTATCATGAAGCTGGCACCTCCGGGATTTTTTTCTTCCCCTGGCTGAAATATTAATTTTATCGTACCATCCCACTCATCTTTTGTTTCACTAAGGATTTTTGCAGCGCCTAACAAGCAAGTGGTATGCACATCATGACCACAGGCATGCATCACGCCGGTTTTTGTAGAAACATACGCAACATCATTTTCTTCAACAATGGGCAACGCATCCATATCGGCGCGCAAGGCAATTACTTTTGATGTTGGATTTCTGCCCTCTATGATTCCAACTACACCCGTGGTAGCCATCACCGTAAAGGGAATGTTGTAGGTTTGTAATTGTTGTTGAATAAAAGCAGAAGTTTCATATTCTTCATAACTCAACTCTGGATGGGCATGTAAATGCCTTCGAACTGCAATAAATTCTTCAGCATATGCTGCTGCCAACGATTTAATTTTTTCCTTCATGCGCGGTCATCTTTTCTTTTGTGAAGTTAGCCATCTAGCCAATAAAAAAGAGTTTCCATTTAAGAAACTCTTTAAAATATGGTGGAGGAAAATATTATACCGATTAGACAAACAATATAGTCCAATATCGGCTATCGCCTCATTGTACTATTTGTTTGATACCATCGGCATTTACTCCCGAAAGCATTCGGGATAAGATTTACAAAATATTGGCATATTATATAAATCACATTGGTATTAGTGGGTATTTTCCGATGGTTCAGGTTTTATTTCAATCGTTTCGGACAGGATATAAATATTGCCTGTAATAATTTTCTGACTCAACAATTGTTTTTTCAGCTTTTCAGCATCTGTTCTTTCTACAAAGTTGCCCATTTTTAATTTGATGAAAGGGCTTTGGTAAATCATGTAAATCTTATGTTCTGGGTATTGCTGCAATAGTTTTGAACGTGTTTGCATCACCATATTTCGATCGTTAGAGGTTAACAACATCAATCGAAATCCTTTGCCAGAGCGGACGCTTTTGGCCAAACTGGTATTGTAATCCTCCATTTTTTGTCCTAAAATATCTATCCTGCTGTCTTTTTGCAATAGCACCGTACCATTGTTCAATGTGTCGATGGTAATAATTTGAGCTTTCAAATAACTATTAAAACACAATACCATCAATAATGTAAACCATTTCTTCATGAGATAAATATATAGACACAAAATTATAGGAAGTTCACATCAAAAACCATTCCTATATTGGGATAAACAATTATTTAACGGGTGACGGACCTGAAATCTGTTCAATGCCCGCTGTATGTAAATAGGATAAGGAATCGTAGTTTTTTACCAGTATTCTAAGTTGAACAACGTTGGCTAAGTGTTGCCTGAACAACTTTATTTGCGCTGCAGTTGCAAATTGTATGCCATCATCTGTATTTAAAGTAAATGAATCTATAGCTGCCACCCCATACAAATCGCAGCATTTTATTATTTCATCATTCGTAAGCAGGGCGGCATTTACGGCAATACTTAGTTTGCGTTCTTTGGCTTTTACTACTTGTAACAACATACTGAACTCTTTGGCCAGGTATTGCCAATCTCCATTCTTTAAAGCAGTGATATTAAGGGCTACCAACATTTCGGAAGCACCATCTACCATCGCCAAAATAATATCGGAGAGTTTAGACTCGATGGCATTAAAACCATTAGGAAAACCAATGATTGTTGCAACAGACAATTGTTTTTCGGCAACAACTGCCACTGCTTTTTTTACCAGCAACGGCGGCACTATGATGCTGACAATTGCTGCTGATGCAGATGATCTGGCCCAACTTTCGAGCTGTTGAACGGTGGTTTCGGCACCAATAAAATGGAGCTCCTGAATAGTATTTTTGGGATTGAGCATGTTTATTTACTGTGTGAAACTTATAAGCAAGACTATGGTCCTTTTCTTTAATAGCGGGCTTTAGCCCCACCAATATTTTCGATGGGATGCCAGGTTGTTTTAATTTCCTGCATATCCATAATCAGGTAAGGCGATTGTGCATCTGTTACCAACCATTTCATCTGATCATAAAACCTTACCCGTTTCATATTGATGGCAGCTTTTTCTGTAATCATTTTTTTAGTTGCTGTATCTGCTTCGCAATAAACAACTGCATTCACATCCATATGTTCTGCAAAATAAGGTGCCAATTCTGCTGGTTGTCCTGTTAAGATATTTACCACGCCTCCTGGTACGTCAGACGAATTGATGACTTCGGCGAATGTGATTGCGCACAAAGGTTTATCATAGCTGGCCAATATAATAATGCTGTTGCCACCCGCAATTACCGGAGCTATTAAGGATACCAATCCCAGTAAGGAGCTGTTTTGGGGAGCAATGGCTGCTATAACGCCTGTTGGTTCAGGCACTGAAAAATTAAAATGAGCACTGGCCACTGGATTCACTGAACTAAATAGTTGCTGAAATTTATCGCACCATCCAGCGTAATAAATAAGTCGATCGATACAAATATCCACTTCTTTTTCGGCTGCTGCTCTCGTTGCCGATTGCTGTACCAGCTCATCTACAAATTGCGCCTTTCTACCCTCCAGCATTTCTGCAATTCTATATAAAATTTGACCACGGTTAAATGCTGCTTTTGAACTCCAATCGCCAAATGCCAGCCTTGCAGAAACTACAGCATCCCGAAAATCTTTTCTGGAGCTTAAGCAAACATTTGCCAGCGTTTCGCCCTTTGCATTTTTTGCGGGGTAAAAACGACCACTTTCTGTTCTGGGAAATTTTCCGCCGATGTAGATTTTGTAGGTTTTGAGTATTGCTAATCTAGCCATGATGTTTTTATTAAGTTCAAAAAGTTCAATGTTCAAAAGGTTCAACGTTTGTTATGTCTGCCGGTCTTTTCCTTTGTATTTCGATCCTTTAAAATCTGATTTTTCTATATAATTAATTAGTTTTTGAATAAGACTACTAATTTTTAAAGTTCTTTCTGTAATCAGGTCAAATTCATCTTGATTAATATAATTTCTGTCTATGGCCCTATATAACTGTGATCTCAATTCTCCGCAAGAGGCTTTGGCGATGAATAGGAATTGCATAAATTCTTTATTCCCTCCCCTCTCAAACCCCTCGGCAATATTATCCATGATAGAACCTGCTGAACCTTCTATTTGCCCAATCAATCTAAAATTCTTTTTAAACCTCTCTTCATCTATTAGTTTGCCAACCACTTTATTCAATTCTCTTGCTTCCTGCCAGGAAAGGATGTCTTCAAATTTTATGATAGTTGCCATAAACAAATATTTAAAATGTAGAAAGCCAAAATTAAAAACATATAGATCATTCGTTCTATCAACATCTTGAACCTTGAACCTCTTGAACCTTGAACCTCTTGAACCTCTTGAACCTCTTGAACCTCTTAAACCTCTTGAACCTTGAACCTCTTGAACCTCTTGAACCTCTTGAACCTCTTGAACGTTAAACGTTCAAACTCACATAAGGATACAAACCATGCAGTCCGCCTTCTCTACCGTAACCACTTTCTTTGTAACCACCGAAAGGAGAAGTGGGATCGAACTGGTTGTAAGTATTGGCCCACACTACACCCGCTCTGAGTTTGGTAGAGAGGTTAAATATTTTAGAACCTTTGTCCGTCCACACACCGGCCGACAAACCAAACGGGGTGTTGTTGGCTTTTTCAATTACTTCATCATCTGTTCTAAATGTTTGTATAGAAAGTACTGGACCAAAAATTTCTTCCTGCGCAATGCGGTTCGATTGAGCCACATTTGTAAAAAGGGTGGGCTTGCAAAAAAAACCTTTTGTTGGAATGGGTGCATTGCTCTGGTACATTTCTGCCCCTTCCGCTACTCCAATTTTTAGATACTTATGAATGCTAGCCAATTGTGCTTTAGAATTGATGGCACCGATGTCTGTGTTCTTATCTAAAGGATCGCCTACGATGAGTGTTTCCAGCCTGTCTTTTAACCTGCGCAACACTTCTTTGTAAACAGACTCTTGCACGTACAATCTGCTACCCGCGCAGCATACATGCCCTTGGTTAAAAAATATGCCGTTGATAACCCCTTCAACCGCTTGGTCTAATGGAGCATCATCAAAAATAATATTGGCTGCTTTTCCCCCTAGTTCAAGCGTTGCTTTTTTATTGGTTCCCGCAATGGCTTTCTGAATGATCTTACCCACTGCAGTTGAACCTGTAAAAGCGATCTTGTTGATGTCTGCATGATTTACAATGGCTGCACCTGTACCCCCGGCACCTGTAATAATATTGACCACGCCAGGCGGCAAGTCTGCTTCCTGAATAATTTCTGCAAGCTTCAAAGCGGTGAGTGGGGTGGTTTCTGCAGGCTTCAACACCACGGTATTTCCTGTTGCCAATGCAGGTGCTATTTTCCATGCGGCCATCAATAATGGAAAATTCCATGGAATAATTTGTCCGGCTACACCCAGCGGTTGTGCGACACGGTTGGGAAAGGCATATTCTAATTTATCTGCCCATCCTGCGTAATAAAAAAAATGGTTAGCGGCTGTGGGCACATCAAAATCCCTGCTTTCTCTGATCGGCTTTCCACCATCAAGGGTTTCAATAACCGCAAATTCTCTGGCCCTTTCTTGAATCATTCTGGCGATGCGATAAATATATTTCGCCCTTTCTTTTCCGGGCATTTTTTTCCAGCTTTTGTCGTAAGCATTTCTAGCCGCCTTCACCGCTTTATTCACGTCGGCCTCGTTGGCGGCTGCCACCATACTAAGTTTTTCTTCGGTGGCAGGATTGATGGTGCTGAAGTATTTTTTACTCACCGGCTTTTCAAACTTACCATTGATGAACAAATCATATTGCGGCAAAATTTTGGCAGCCGACTTGCTTTCTAGAGCAGGCGCATAATTGCGGGCCGATTCAAATTTGAGGGTAAGGGTATTGTTTTTTGCTTTTGCCATGTTTAAATAAGTTTCAAATGTTTAAAAGGTTCAACGTTCAAGAGGTTTTCTAGAACCGTAACCTTATACCCTTTTTTTTGTTTATTATTTCTTGTTGTTTAAATATTTTACAAAGTCTAATTCCTTTTACCCTCTTTCGTTTAAATAAACTTGAGCGTTTGAGCAGCTCTATAAGCTCCAAGACTTTCAACACAGGAGTTATTGTTTCATTGAAACTGTTTAAACCTCTTGAACGTTGAACCTCTTGAACGTTGAACCTCTTGAACGTTGAACCTCTTGAACGTTGAACCTCTTGAACGTTGAACTTCTTGAACGTTGAACTTCTTGAACGTTGAACCTCTTGAACGTTGAACCTCTTGAACGTTGAACCTCTTGAACGTTGAACCTCTTGAACGTTGAACCTCTTGAACGTTGAACTTCTTGAACGTTGAACCTCTTGAACGTTGAACCTCTTGAACGTTGAACCTCTTGAACGTTTTAATCCATCGAAAAATAATCTTTGCTCTGGTAAACCCCCGTTCGAAGTTTCTCTAATTGCATCAGAACATCATTGGCCAAACTGCTGGCTCCAAATCGGAACCAGTGATTGTTCATCCAATCTGCACCGAGGGTTTCGTTTAGCATTACCAGGTAATGCAGTGCCAGTTTCGATGTAGCAATACCACCGGCAGGTTTCATTCCGATCATCTTTCCGGTTTTGTAATAGAAATCCCTGATGGCTTCTAACATCACCAAGGTAACGGGCATGGTGGCTGCCGGACTCACCTTACCAGTAGAGGTCTTAATAAAATCTGCTCCCGCATACATGGCAATATCGCTGGCTCTGCGCACTTTGTCGTACGTAACCAACTCGCCAGTTTCTAAAATAACTTTTAACCTGGCTTCGCCGCAGACCTCTTTTACTGCCGCTATTTCATCGAACACAAAATTGTATTCGCCTTCCAAAAACTTACCCCTGCTAATCACCATGTCTATTTCATCGGCTCCCTGCTGCACCGCAAATTTAGTGTCTGCAATTTTTATTTTTCTAGATGATTGGCCGCTCGGAAATGCAGTGGCCACCGATGCTATTTTGATACCTGTTCCTTCTACTGCTTTTTTGGCGGTGGCCACCATTGATGGATAAACACAAACTGCGGCTACATGAGGTAACCCAGGATGAGTATCGTGTAAATGAGCTGCTTTGTAACAGAGCTGTTTCACTTTACCCGTAGTGTCTTTGCCTTCTAGCGTGGTAAGGTCTATCATATTTAGCGCAAGCAACAAACCATTGATTTTGGTTTCGTTTTTTATACTTCGTTTGGTAAACCGGGCGGCCCTTTCTTCGATGCCCACCTGATCTATCCTAGGAGGCAAACTAAAGGAAGGAATCGATATTATTTTTTCTGCCATGAGTAAATGAGTAAAGGTCAAATTTAGTGCAAAACTGATGGAAAGCAGGTAATATTAAAGAGGTCTTTGGTCATTCAAAACGTTCTGAAGGGCTCATGGTTAGTGTTCTTAAATCGAAGAGAAAGCAATGAATCGTTCGGCCATTTATGGATGGTGCAGATTGTTTGGCCACAAAGCGTTGATCCTACATGTGATTGTAGCCTACTGGGTTAGGCAGGAATTTTCTTCTGATGGCACCGATGCTGTAGAAGCACTCATTAAACATTCATTAGATATAGTGGCTGATTCTAAAATTTAATTTCGGAAAAAGGAAGAATGGTGCCAGTTTTCCCTCAACTTTCAATAGTTTTAAGTTTATTTTTTATTACCAAAATATACAACCATCATGATGAGAAATTGTAAAACAGCCCTGCTGTTTTTATTGCTTGCACTTCGTGTATCAGTAGCCGTTAGTCAGGAAACTTTTCCGGTAAACGGCGTTGCAGATAAACGTACCGGATTATATGTATTCACCAATGCCACAATTGTAAAAGATGCTCTAACCACGATTCCCAATGGCAGTTTGCTGATCAAAGAAGGAAAAATTGTAGCGGTAGGCGCATCTATTGGCATACCGGCAGAAGCAACTATAATTGATTGCAAAGGGAAATTCATTTACCCTTCGTTTATCGATTTGTATAGTGATTATGGGATGGGTACCTCCCAGCCACAAGCGGGCGGTTTTAATTTTGGGGCACCGGTTCAATTAACCAGCAATACCAAAGGTGCTTATGGATGGAACCAAGCCATCAAACCAGAAATGAATGCAGCCAGCGTATTTGCAGCCGATGAGGCCAAAGCCAAGGCTATGAGAGAATCCGGATTTGGCGTAGTACTCACCCATTCAAAAGATGGAATAGCTCGGGGCACTGGTGCCTTGGTAGCCCTTTCAGCAAAAGCTGAAAACTTATCACTTATTAAAGAAAAAGCAAGTGCACATTACTCATTTAGCAAAGGAAGTTCCAGACAAAGTTATCCAGGAAGCTTGATGGGCAGCATTGCATTGTTGCGTCAAACTTTTTTAGATGCACAATGGTACAAGAACAAACCTGCTACCGAAGGCACCAATTTTAGTTTACAAGCCTGGAACAATAATTTATCGTTGCCACAAATTTTTGAAGCAAACGACAAATGGAACGATCTCCGTGCAGATCGAATAGGCGATGAGTTTGGCGTACAATTTATTTTGAAAGCTGGTGGTAATGAATATGAGCGTATAGCAGATATGGCTTCCACAAAAGCAAGTTTTATTGTGCCACTTAATTTTCCACAGGCTTTGGATGTAGAAGATCCTAATGATGCACGTTTTGTTTCCCTATCTACCATGAAAGGTTGGGAAATGGCTCCTACCAACCCTGCAGCTTTTGAAAAAGCGGGTATTACATTTTGTATAACGACTGCCGATTTAAGAGACAACAAACAATTTATGGCTAATCTTCGTAAAGCCATCGAATACGGATTAAGTGAAAGCAAAGCGCTGGAAGCGCTCACCAAAACTCCTGCAACTTTATTGAACGTATACAACGAAACAGGTAGCATTGATGCTGGCAAATGGGCCAATTTTATTGTTACCAACGGCCCCATCTTTGCAGAAAAAACAGCCATCCTTCAAAACTGGGTACAAGGCGAAAAATATGCGGTAAAAGAAGATGGAATGAAAGAAGTTAAAGGAAACTATACCCTTCAGATCAATGGATTGAAAAACTACAACCTGGCTGTAAAAAGCAGCAACAGTGCCGATATCATCGGAGTAGATACGGTTACTTCAAAGTTTAGCCACGATGGTAAAATGGTGGCCATCAATTTTAATGAAACGAAAAAGGCAAAAAAGGGGTTCAGACTCAGTGGCGTTGCCAATGGCAATTCGTGGAGTGGAACAGGATCAGATAGTAGCGGAAACTTAGTTTACTGGACGGCCGTTTACAACAGCGACATAGCATCGAAATCTGATAGCACTAAAAAGAAACCAGCGCCAACGGTGGGTAAACTTACTTACCCCAACATGTCATTCGGATGGGAAGAAATGCCCAAAGCTGAAACCATCTTGTTGAAAAATGCAACTGTGTGGACCAACGAAAAAGAAGGCATATTAAAAAATACAGACGTACTGGTAGTAAACGGAAAAATTGCTGCAGTAGGCCAAAACCTTACCAATGCTAATGCAAGGGTAGTGGATGCTACTGGCAAACACGTAACAGCTGGCATCATAGATGAACACAGCCACATTGCTGCAGTATCTATTAACGAGGGTGCGCAATCTGTAACGTCTGAGGTAAGAATTGCTGATAACATTGATCCGGATGACATTGATATTTATCGCCAGTTGAGTGGCGGGGTGACCACCTCACACATTCTGCATGGCAGTGCCAATACCATCGGTGGTCAAACACAGTTGATAAAACTGCGTTGGGGAGCCAATGATGATGGATTGAAATTTAAAGGAGCTGATGGCTTTATCAAATTTGCTTTAGGTGAAAACGTAAAACGTACCACTTCTACCAACAACAACCGTTTTCCAGATACCAGAATGGGTGTAGAACAGGTACAGATTGATGCATTTACCAGAGCGAAAGATTATGAGAATGCATTGAAAGGGCCAAACGGAAAATTTGTGCGCAGAGATTTAGAGTTGGATGCATTGGTAGAAATTATGAACAGCAAAAGATTCATTACCTGCCATAGTTATGTGCAAAGTGAGATCATTGAAACCATGAAAGTGGCAGAAAAATTCGGCTTCAAGATCAACACATTTACCCATATTTTAGAAGGGTATAAAGTGGCCGATAAAATGAAAGCACATGGTGCAGCGGCATCTACCTTTAGCGATTGGTGGGCTTACAAATTGGAAGTTCAAGATGGTATTGCTTACAACCCTGGCATTATGCACAATGTAGGTGTGAATGTAGCCATCAACAGTGATGATGCAGAAATGGCGCGCAGGCTAAACCAAGAAGCAGCAAAAAGTGTAAAATACAGTGGCGTTTCGGAAGAAGATGCATTGAAGATGGTAACACTGAATCCGGCTATCATGTTGCACATCGATAAAACGGTGGGTAGCATCAAGGCAGGCAAAGATGCAGACTTGGTTGTTTGGAGCGATCATCCTTTGAGCATATATGCAAAAGCTGAAAAAACGTTTGTAGACGGTATTGTTTATTTCGACAGAGAAAAAGACATGGAATTGCGTAAAAAGGTACAGGCAGAAAGAACGCGTTTGATTCAGAAAATGCTGGATGAAAAAAAAGGCGGTGGATCTGTTGGTCCGGCTATGCCAAGCATGAGAAAAGTAAATGCATGTATGGACCACGGCCATAGCCATGGATTACTAACTTATCAAGAAGATAGTACAAACTAAAGAACCACTTTATCACAACAACAAAAAATTAAAATGAAAAAATATACAACCATAGCAGCTGCACTCTTAGTGAGCCTGAGCAGTTGGGCACAGGAAACGGTGTATCCTGCTCCTGCTTACAAAGGCATGCTATTCATCAAAAACGGAACGGTTCATGTAGGAAACGGACAGGTTTTAGAAAACACTACTATCCAGATAAACAATGGCAAGATTGAAAAAATAGGCGCCAATTTACCCATCCCTGCAGATGATGTAAAAGTATTTGATGCAGCGGGCAAACATGTGTATCCTGGATTGATCATGAGCAACACCAACACTGGTTTAAAAGAAATTGGTAGTGGGGTAAGAGGTAGCAACGATTTTAGTGAATTAGGTGATATGAATCCGAATGTAAAAAGTATAGTAGCGTACAATTCAGAATCGAAGATCATCAATACGCTGAGAAGCAACGGCATTTTGCTGGCCAACATTGTACCACAGGGGCCATTACTGGCTGGGAGCAGTAGTGTAGTACAATTTGATGCCTGGAACTGGGAAGATGCAGCCTACAAAACAGACGGCGCTATGCATTTTTACATGCCTTCTCTTATTAACAGAAGAAGAGGTGGATTTGGTGGAGGTGCGCCTGCACAAGATCCTATTAAAGCGGGATTGGAAAGAATAGACATGGTGAAAAGCTTTTTACAGGAAGCCAAAGGTTATTACCTGCAACAAAACAAAACTGCCACCAATCTTAAATTTGATGCAGTGAAAGGTTTGTTTAATAAATCCCAAAAGCTATTCGTGCATTGTAATCTGGTAAAAGAAATGCTGATTGCGGTTGACTTTGTAAAAGAGTTTGGTTGTGATGTGGTGATTGTAGGCGGAAGTGAAAGTTTTCAAATAGCACCCTTGCTGAAGCAAAACAACATCCCTGTTATTTTAGAACAACTGCATAGTTTGCCCACATCTGAAGATGATGATGTAGACCAACCTTTTAAAACACCCGCCGTGTTGCAAAAAGCAGGAGTATTGTTTGCAATATCAGATGAAGACGGACAAACCACTGGCCGTAACCTGATGTTTAATGCAGGAACCGCAGCGTCTTATGGCTTGAGCAAAGAAGAAGCCTTGGCTTCCATTACCTTGAATGCTGCTAAAATTTTAGGGATAGCTGATAAAACCGGATCCATTGAAGTGGGTAAAGATGCCAACATCATTGTATCTGAAGGGGATATTCTAGATATGAAGAGCAGTGTGGTTACAAAAGCGTTTATCCAAGGACGTGAGTTGAACTTAGATGACAAGCACAAACAATTGAATGAAAGATTCAAAACAAAATATGGTATAAAATAAATAACTGTATTTTGAAAAATATTAAAAGCCATCCTTTTTACGGGATGGCTTTTTACTTATACCGATTGGACAAACAATATAGTCCAATATCGGCTATCGCCTCATTGTACTATTTGTTTGATACCATCGGCATTTACTCCCGAAAGCATTCGGGATAAGATTTATAAAATATTGGCATATTATATAAATCACATTGGTATTATATGAAAAACTTAAAATAAAAAAAGGATGATGACTTTTGTAGGCGTCATCCTTTGTAACCATTCGATTGTTGTTGTTTATTGCAAGTTTAACACTTTCCCTTTTGGATATTTAACGCTATAACTGATCCTCACTTTTTTACTTTCGCCGGGCGCCAATTGTAGCTTCCAGGTGAGAACCCCAATTTCGGTGTTTACCATGGCATCGCTGCTTTCTCTCAGTTCTACTTCGATGTCTTTGTTGGTGCTGATGGGATATTGATCTTTCAAAATAAAATTGATCGCATCTTTCTTATTGTTCTTCACGGTGAGTTCATAAGTGATGACTTGTAATTTGTTGGAACCAATTAATTTCACACTGCTGAAATCGGTCATTTTTTCTCTTTTCACCACCACACGTTTGTCTTTACCCAATGTTAGGTTGAGTGTATCATTGGTACTTGCAGGGTCTAAAAATGATTTGCCAATATAGGTTCCTTCAAAAATAATATTGGCTTCTCCTGCCAACAAGTTCAGCTTTTCCCAATCGCTGATTTCTGCCAGCAGATAGGCTTCTTTGTCCAACTTGGGTACAGCATAGTATTTGAATACGCCGTTCAAGCTGGTTTCTTTTAAGGTAGCAATTTGTTGTTTGCCATTGGTAGGCACATCATAAGGCAGATCGATATCATAGGTAATGTCCAAATCATTTTCAGACACCGACACATAATCATCCAACCCATCTTTTAAAGTAATCAATATCACACCGTTGCTGGCTCTAGCTCCATACATTGCTGTAGAATTTGCATCCTTCAATACGTCTATCGATTTAATGGATGCAGGATCGAGGTTGGCGTAATCGTTGTAATTCATTTCAGCACCATTCACAATATAAAGCGGTTGTACATTATTGATGCTGGAGGATCCTCTAATTTTAGTTTTTGCGTAACCCGATATTACTACTTCTTCTAGATCGCCATTAGAGGGCCGCCCCTGTACAGACTGTATGGTGTTTGACATCGCTAAACTATTTTCCATTCTTCTCACAGGATTGATGTAACTCAGGAACCAACTCCGCAACAAAGGAGCAGCACCGTATTGAGATGGTATAGAGGTAGACAAACTCAATTTCACTTTTTTCCAGTCGATACCGGTAGTCTGGCTAATTTTTGCTTTGTAAATCAATTGAATCGGTCGTTGTACGTTCTCTACTTTTAGGTCGTAGTAAGGCGTCCAGTAAGCATTTTGAGTGATGTAAGAAATGGTGAATTCACTTTCTGCTGACAATGCTGCGTTTAATTGTAGGATTACCCTTCCTGCAGACCTCGTATTTTTCTTTTGTTCTTCCTGCATTTGTGCAGATAGTTTTTGAATGAGGCTTTGTTGTTTTTGTTTTTTCAGCTTGAGGGCAGACAATTCGTTTTGTAATTCTGAAGATTTTATTTTGTAATAATCCATCAGCTTTACCAATTCAGCTACGCTGAGTCCGGTTTGAGACCCTTTTATTTCTTTGTTGGATTTTAACACCGTGAGCAGGTCTTCGGTAGTAGCAATGGAAATATTAACTTTCTCCATTTCGTTGTTCACGAGCTCCATCGAATCCGTAATTTTCCGCATGGTGGGGGTACTGTTTTCGTTCACCAAATATTGGTTGCTGAATTCAACACCGAGAATAGTGACCGTGCTGGGGCAATTTACCTGCAAGCTGTTGATATCGATACTGTTGCTAATGCCTTCAATGACCAGTTCGCTGTTGCCTTTGGGCAATCTGGCAGTAGCCGTATGGATCATTTCTGCACCAGATCTGTAAACAGTGACCGATTTCACATTGGAGGCAACTGTAGATCTATCGTCATTTGAAAAAGCAGCGGTGCTACCTAAACATAGGAGCAACAGGAAAGGAAGTGATTTTGTCATAACATCTTTTTTAGTGAATAGAAGAACACCCAAAAGATGACTAGGATAGATCGATTACATAAACAGTAAAAAAAAAGCCCTGCAAAATTTTTGCAGGGCCCTTCAAGAATATATATTAATTACAACTTCTCCCCATGCTGGCTCAAATCGAGCCCTTCCTCTTCTTCGGCTTCAGTAACTCTTAATGGGGTGATCAAATCTGTTAGTTTCAACAATAAATAGGTACCTATAAAAACAAACACCGCTACACCAACTGTTGTGAGCAGGTGAACAGTGAATAATTTTGTTTCGCCAAAAAACAAACCGTTTCCAGTGGTATTGGCTGCATTGATGTGTTGATCTGCAAAAACGGCTGTCAATAAAAATCCAACAATACCTCCTACCCCATGGCAAGGAAACACATCCAATGTATCATCGATATTGCTTTTGGTGCGCCATTCTACCATCATGTTGCTCACGATGCTGCTCACCACGCCTACGGTAAGCGAATGCGCAATACTAATGAACCCAGCAGCCGGCGTAATGGCTACCAGCCCAACCACTGCACCAATACAAGTGCCCATGGCAGATGGTTTGCGACCACGAACCGCATCAAAAATAATCCAAGTGAAAGCAGCGGCGGCAGAAGCGGTGGTGGTAGTGGCCAAAGCATTTACAGAAAGCAAATTGGCGCCAAAAGCAGATCCTGCATTAAAACCAAACCATCCAAACCATAACAATCCTGTACCCAACAACACGTAGGTAATTCTCGCCGGCGTATGCACGTATGATTTTCTTTTTTTCAAATACATCGCACCTACCAATGCCGCAATACCGGCGCTCATGTGTACTACCGTTCCTCCAGCAAAGTCGAGTACGCCATATTTAAACAAGATGCCATTGGGATGCCAGGTAGCATGTGCCAGTGGACAATAAATAAAAATGCAAAACAACGAGATGAATAAAATGTAAGAAGTAAACTTGATGCGTTCTGCAAATGCCCCAGTGATGAGTGCTGGGGTGATGATGGCAAATTTGAGTTGGTAAAAAGCAAACAACATCAAAGGTATAGTAGGCGCTAGCTCCCAAGGTTTACCATGCAACACGCCTTTCATTAAAAAGAAGGTGGTTGGATTACCGATGAAGCCTCCGATAGAATCGCCAAAGGCAAAACTAAACCCCACTACCACCCAGATAATCGTAACCACGGCCATGCAGATATAACTCTGCAACATGGTACTGATCACATTTTTTTTGCTCACCATACCACCGTAGAAAAAAGCGAGCCCAGGTGTCATGATCAACACCAAACCTGCGGCGGTTAACATCCACGCTGTATCAGCTGCATCAATCGGGTGCGCCACTTTTGGCGGTATGGTAGAAGGAGAAAAAAACAATGTAGCTGCTACCAACAAGAGAAGCAATAAAAAAGGAAGCAGCGCAAGTTTACGGTTCATCGGCATACAAAAAATGGTTTTGGGTTTTGTATGGCAGCATCGGCAATGGCTTATCCGCTAAAAATAGTTATTAATTTAATATCAAACGCAGGCTTTTTTAACTAAATAATTGCTGCAGTTGCGGATCGGTGTAATCATCTACCAACATCAGTACATTGTCGAAATGGGCAAACTCTTCTTCCGAATGGTACGTTTTAATTACAACTGCTTTCATACCTGCGTTGCGAGCTGCTTCTACTCCCTTCGGCGCATCTTCAAACACAATACAGTTTTCGTAGGCTGCACCCAATTTATCGGCGCATTGTAAAAAAACTTCGGGGTTGGGTTTACTTACAGAAACATCATCAGCCGTAATGATGGCTCCAAAGTATTGCTGTATGGGCAAATGATTCAACACATAATTTACGTTATATGGGCTAGCGGCTGTGCCAATAGCCATTGCAATTTGATGAGCCGCTGCTTTTTGTAAAAAGCTATCCAATCCAGCAATGAGTTGAAGGTGCGGCAGAAAAGCTTCTTGGTATTTTTTTTCTTTTTTGAGTGAATAAGCCGCCGCCTCTTCTGGTTTGAAACGATCTTTGCCAAACACCCTTTCAAACAATTCTTCATTTTTACCATACATGTGGCTTTTTACATCCGCCATGGTCATGTTGGCATTTAAGTCATTGTTCAATATATCAAACCACGCTTTTTCATGAAAATGCATATCGTTGATCATGGTTCCATTCATGTCGAATAAAAAAGCGGTGGAAGCGTTCATGTTCTTAAAAATTTTTATGATAAAATAATGCTGAAATACAAAGAGCATCCATTTCAGAATGCTCTTTGTTGTATTAAATGTTATAGATCTTTAAATCATTACATGTCGCGCCCATGGCATTGTTTAAACTTCTTGCCGCTTCCACAAGGACAAGGATCGTTTCTACCAATTTTAGGTTCAACCCGAACTGGCTCTTGTTTTACGGGAGCGGATGGATCAAAATAATCTCTTTCGTTGGCTGCATAATCATCACCCGCTGCATCAATCTGCGCTTTGTTGTTCTGCATGTTGCTCATGTCTGTTTTTCCGCGACTGCCTTCCTGAATGGCCCCTGCAGTTTGTTCCATCGGAATACCTGCATGAGAAAGGAAGCTCACAATATCTTTGTTTACCTGATCATCCATTTGTTTGAATGCAGCAAAGGCTTCGATCTTGTATATCACCAATGGATCTTTTTGCTCATAGCCTGCCGTTTGCACACTCTGACGCAGATCATCCATGGCTCTTAAGTGTTCTTTCCAGGCATCGTCAATCATGGCGAGGGTAATGGTGCGTTCTAAAGCCGAGCCCAATTCCATTCCATTGCTGGAAAGGTATTTGTCTAAATTGGCCAATGCTTGAATGCCTTTTTTACCATCTGTGAAGGGTACAGCAACATTCACAATATGGTTGCCCTGTTCTTTCCGGATGTTGGTGATGATGGGCATGGTTTGTTCTGCCAGCGCATGTTTCTTTTTATTGTATTGCGCAATGGCTTCGTAGTACAGTTGTTGTGCAACAGTGTTGATATTACCTTTGGTCAACTCTTCTTCAGTGATACCGGTTTCGATTCCGAAGTTAACAATAGCAGCCAGTTTGAACCCTTCGATATCGGCTGTTTCTCTGAATGAATGTATGAGCCCTTCTGCTACAGAATAAAAAGCATTGTCGAGATCCAACGCCAATCTTTCTCCAAACAAGGCATGGTTGCGTTTTCCGTACACCACGTTTCTTTGCTTGTTCATTACATCATCGTATTCGAGCAAACGTTTGCGGATGCCGAAGTTGTTTTCCTCCACTTTTTTCTGTGCTCTTTCAATACTTTTAGTGATCATGCTGTGTTGAATCATCTCTCCTTCCTTGTATCCCATTCTATCCATCAAGCCAGCAATTCTTTCGCTACCAAACATGCGCATCAAATCATCTTCGAGCGAAACAAAGAAAGTAGAACTTCCCGGATCACCTTGTCGTCCTGCTCTACCACGCAACTGCCTGTCTACACGCCTGCTCTCATGACGTTCTGTTCCAACGATGGCCAAACCGCCCACTTCTTTTACACCTGGCCCGAGCTTGATATCGGTACCACGACCAGCCATGTTGGTGGCAATGGTAACCGCACCCGGCATACCAGCTTCTGCAACTACTTGCGCTTCTTTGCTGTGTTGTTTTGCGTTCAATACATTGTGCGGAATGTTTTTTTGTTTCAACATTCTGCTCAACAATTCACTTACTTCTACCGAGGTAGTACCCACCAATGTTGGTCTTTTGGCATTGATGTTGAGTTCTACTTCTTCGATAACAGCCTTGTATTTCTCTCTTTTGGTTTTATACACTTTATCCTGGTCATCTTTCCTAATCACTTTTACGTTGGTTGGAATAGAAACCACATCTAATTTGTAAATGCTCCACAACTCTGCTGCTTCTGTTTCGGCAGTACCCGTCATACCACACAATTTGTGGTACATACGAAAGTAGTTCTGCAGGGTTACTGTTGCGTAGGTTTGGGTAGAAGCTTCAATTTTTACATTTTCTTTTGCTTCGATGGCCTGGTGCAAACCGTCGCTGTAACGGCGGCCTTCCATGATACGACCAGTTTGTTCATCTACAATTTTAACGGCTTCCTCCATCACTACATACTCTATATCTTTTTCAAACAAGGTGTAAGCTTTCAGCAATTGCTGAACGGTGTGAATACGATCTGCTTTTAAAGAATATTCGTTGATGAGGTTTTCTTTGCGTTGCAATTTTTCTTCCGCTGATAAATCTGTTTTATCTATCTCGCCTAGTTTGGTGGCGATATCGGGAAGAATAAAAAACTCAGGATCTTCTCCCTGGCGGGTGATGAGTTGAATGCCCTGATCGGTCAATTCTACTTGGTTGTTTTTTTCATCGATGGTAAAAAACAATTCAGCATCTACCTTGGGCATTTCTTTCTGCTGATCTGCCAAGTAATAGTTTTCACTTTTTTGCAATTTCACCCGCATTCCTGGTTCACTCAAAAACTTAATGAGTGCACCACTTTTGGGTAACCCACGGTGGGCACGCATCAACGCCAATCCAGCATCTTTGGGGTCGTCGTTGCCTTCAGCAATTTTTTTCTTTGCTTCAATTAAATATTGATTGGTTGCTTTTTTCTGCGCATCCAACAATCTTTCAATTCTAGGTTTGAGATCGAAGAATTGCTGAACGTTGTCGCTGTGACCAATGGGCCCACTGATGATCAATGGCGTTCGGGCATCATCAATCAACACACTATCTACCTCATCTACCATGGCAAAATGATGTTTGCGTTGTACCATTTCCTCTGGACTGTGTACCATATTGTCTCTCAGGTAATCGAAGCCAAATTCGTTGTTGGTACCGTAGGTAATATCGGCATTGTATGCTTTGCGGCGAGCATCGCTGTTGGGTTCGTGTTTATCGATACAATCTACGCGCAGGCCCAGCCATTCAAAGATGGGACCATTCCATTCACTGTCTCTTTTGGCGAGGTAATCATTTACAGTAACGATATGCACACCTTCCTCTGCCAATGCATTGAGGTAAGCAGGCAAGGTACTCACCAGGGTTTTACCTTCGCCGGTGGCCATTTCTGCAATTTTTCCACTGTGCAAAACAGCACCACCAATGAGCTGTACGTCGTAATGCACCATGTTCCATGTAACGGCTCCTCCAGCGGCAGTCCAGGTGTTTTTGTATTCTACCTGATCACCTACGATGGTGATATGCGCTTTTTGTGATGCTAGTTCACGGTCGAGATCGGTTGCGGTAGAAACAACAATTTCATTTTCCTTGAATCGTTTGCCCGTTTCTTTCACCACAGCAAATGCTTCTGGCAATATTTCTTTTAGGATTACTTCTATTTCCTGATCACGTTCTTTTTTGAGGGCATCGATTTCCTTGTAAATACCATCTCTGCTATTGATCTCTTCTGATGGCAGCGCTTCTGCCTCGGCTTTTTTATTTTGAATGTTTTCATCGATGGTGGCCAAGTGTGCTTTTATACGAGCCTTGAACTCCACCGTTTTGTTCCGAAGCTCGTCGTTAGTGATGCTTTGGTATTCCCCAAAAAAACGACTGGCTTTTTGAACCAACGGGGTAATAGGTTTTAGGTCTTTTTCGCTTTTACTGCCTCCAAAGATCTTAGATATGATTCCTAACATAATTTTTTAGTATTGATAAATACGATAATACGGTTCGTTCTCTATTTTGCCAGTCAAATATGGTGCTACTTGTGTTATATAGCCAAATTGACAGGGGGAGCAAAGGTACAAAGAAGTTGTATTAGTAAAACGATCAAATAAAAGGTTTACAAAAGGTTGATGGAACCACATACATGATTATGTGTTGTAATGTGAAACAAGCTGTATAAAAGTACATTGAGGCATTGAACAGTTGTACATGGTCAACCAAAAAAGAAGTTTTTATGGTGATTTACCTGTTTAAAATAATGGCTGTTTTCGCAAAGATTTGGCAGATGGATTTTTAACCCATTTGCCCTACCTTTGCGGCTCTAAAAAATACCACACATACTAAAAATAGCAGATAAGTGGTTTTACCATAAAACAATACACGACCATGAGCGGTGCATTAAAAGAAGTTAGAAACCGAATTAAAAGTGTTCAGAGTACCCAACAAATTACCAAGGCAATGAAAATGGTGAGCGCGGCGAAATTGCGTCGTGCACAGGATGCCATCACACAAATGCGCCCATATGCGCAGAAGCTGCAAGAAATGTTGAGCAATATTGTGAGCAACAACGATGGGGAAGTTTCTATGGCATTGGCCGCTGAGAGACCGGTAGAAAAAGTGCTGATCATGGTGGTTACCAGTGATCGTGGTTTGTGTGGTGGCTACAACAGTAACCTGATTAAACTATCAAAACAAATTATAAAAGATAAATACGCAGCTCAGGCAGCAAAAGGCAATGTACAAATATTGCCGATTGGTAAAAAAGCATACGAGCATTTCAATAAAAATGGTTTCAGTTGTGTAAACCAATATTGGGATCTGTTTACAGGGTTGAGTTTTGAAAGAGTGCAAACAGCTGCCAAATATGCAATGGATGCTTTTGCAGCCAAAGAAGTAGATGCAGTTGAATTGGTGTACAGCGAATTTAAAAATGCGGCTACGCAGCAATACATAGCGGAAGCATTTTTACCTGTTCAAAAAGTAAGCAATACACAGTCTGTAAAAAAAGCGGATTTTATTTACGAGCCAGGCAAAGAAGTGTTGATTGCTGAACTGATGCCGAAGATCCTGAACACCCAATTGTTCAAAGCCGTGTTAGATGGCAATGCCAGTGAACACGGGGCACGAATGACTGCAATGGATAAAGCAAGTGACAATGCCAACGAATTATTGAAATCATTGAAGATTAGTTACAACAGAGCCAGACAAGCAGCTATTACTACAGAATTGACAGAAATTGTAAGTGGAGCAGCGGCATTGCAGGGATAATTGTTCACTTAAATAAAAATCAATACCGATGCCTTGTAACATCGTATTGTGAAATCTGGTAGATGAACCTCAATAAAAGGAACCAACAACTCAATGAACATTAGCACCATCATCCCACACATAGAAGCATTGATCTTCGCCAGCGATAAGCCATTGACGGCATTGGAGATAACAGAATATGTAAACAATGCATTGGGTTTTATAGAAGATCGCGCCAGTTTAGACCAAGTAGAAACTGCCATTGAGGGAATCAAAGAAAAATACGACACAGAGTTTTACGCATTCGAGCTAAAACAAAGTGGAGGCGGTTTGCAGTTCCTCACCAAGGCAGCCTATCACAAAACGGTAGCATTGATAAACGGTGATAAATTCATCAAAAAATTATCAACAGCCTCGCTCGAAACATTGGCCATCATTGCTTACAAGCAGCCCATTACCAAAAGTGAAATTGAAAGCATTCGTGGTGTAAACTGTGATTATGCAGTGCAGAAATTGTTAGAGAAAGATCTCATCATCATCAGCGGTAGAAATGAAGACGCAGTTGGGAAGCCCTTGATATATGCCACCTCCAAATCGTTTATGGATTATTTCGGCATCAACAGTGCCGATGATTTGCCAAAGATCAGTGAAGTATTGATCGAAGAATTTACAAAGGCTACTTCTGTAAACGATATTATGGAAGCCAATGCAGAAGAAGCAGCAGCACTCGAAGCGGCAGGTATAGAAGAAACCATCACAGCAGAGGAAGCATTGAGTGTAATGGACGATACTGAAGCTACCTTTACTGAAGATGTGGTGGAGCCAAGCGATTCAAATGATGTTGATATTGTTACAGAAACCGTCGAAGATAAAGAAGCAGCCCAATCCATTGAATACAGCAACGCATTAACAGAAGATGTTGTGGAAGAAGCAACAGAGAACGAGCATAACACAGAAGATAAACAGGAAGAGGAAGCCTGATAAAATAAAGGTATTTCATTTTATCAAAGGCATTTCACTGAGTTGAATGCCTTTTTTATTTTTAGGAAATAGGCGTGTATTTGAAATTTAAAAACATCCATTGTTCATTCATCAAATAAACAAAACCATCCCAACAGCAACAATGTCATCCATTTCTAACAAACAATTTATTGAAATAGCCAAAGCATACGGCACGCCCGTTTACGTGTACGATGCAGATTACATCACTGCGCAATACCAAAAGCTCAGCGATGCTTTTGCGAACATGAACACCCATTTTTTTTATGCATGTAAAGCTTTGACAAATGTGAACATTCTGAAACACATTCACAATATCGGCTGTAATGTGGATTGCAGTTCTATCAACGAAGCAAAAATGGCTTTGTTGGCGGGTTTCGAGCCCAAACAAATTTTGTATACTTCTAACGGTATACATTTTACAGAAATTGAAGAAGCACAATCGCTGGGGTTACACATCAACATCGACAGCATCAGCAATTTGGAAAAATTTGGCAAAAAATTCGGGCATCATTATCCGGTAGGAATAAGACTAAGGCCTAACATTATGGCTGGGGGCAATCTTAAAATTTCTACAGGTCACGATAAAAGTAAATTCGGCATTCCAGTAGAACAATTAAAAGAGGTTTTGGCGTTGGTTGAACAACACGATCTTCACATCCAAAATCTGCACATACATACAGGGAGTGATATAAAAGATGTGGATGTTTTTGTGAAAGGAATTGAAGTGCTATTCGATATCATTCCACATTTTAAAGAATTAACCTCCATTGATTTGGGTGGTGGTTTCAAAGTTCCTTATAAAGATGGGGACACTGAAACAGACATGCCGCTGCTTGCACAAAAAGTGCAGGAGGCTTTTGCCAATCATCCTAACCCCAACGGAAAACCACTGCAGGTTTGGTTTGAACCAGGTAAATATTTAGTGAGTGGTGCTGGGTTTTTATTGGCTTCGGTAAACGTTTTAAAAGAAACCCCTGCGGTGTGTTTTGCAGGATTAAATACCGGCTTCAATCATTTAATCAGACCCATGTTCTACGATGCGTATCATGGCATTGAAAACATTAGTAATACCGATGGACCAATTCGTGAATACGCGGTAGTGGGCAATATATGCGAAACAGACAGTTTTGCTTGGGACAGGCCACTGAACGAAATTAGAGAAGAAGACATCCTGTTGTTTAAAAATGCAGGTGCGTATGGCTTTGAAATGAGTAGCAACTTCAACAGCCGATACAAGCCAGCAGAAGTAATGGTAAAAGAGGGAACGGTTACGCTTATACGCAGAAGAGATGTATTTGAAGACCTCTTAACCAACCAGATCTTGTAATAAAAAAACCGATGCATTTGCATCGGTTTTTTTTGTTTTATTTTTTTATTTTACTTAGGATCCAGTGCCTGATTGATTCTTACTGTCAGGTCTTCCAGATGTGCTTTGCTCATCATGTCGGTGTACAATGGCGCAGCAGCCTTCATTTCTGCGGCAAGTGATTTGAGGTGCATTCTTGCAACTGAACTTGCATCGCTCGTACTGCTGTAGTTAGATGGTGCTCCAAAACCGCCTCTTCCTGCAGCAGCTGCAGCAGCCGCTTGATTAGGTTCTTCTAAGTTTGAGATGAGCCTTTCCGCATAAATCTTTTGGAGGTTACGACGGTATACATCAATTGGTTTTTTGGTAGGCAATTCACTAAAGATACCTTTCTTAAGATCGGTCAACATTTCGTTGGCCGAGTAAGCCGCAGCATTGTCTTCCTGAGCTCTGATTAATTTATCTAAAGTACTGTTCCCCAATAACCTGTTTAAAACGTTGGATTGTGCACCACTCACAACAGCTAATTTATTGATACCTGTTAAAGAAGGTATGTTGTTTTCAAACATCCATTTTGGTGTAGTAAACAATTCCTTTTGCAGGAAGGTCATCGCTTCTTTTTGTTTGGCTTTGCTTACATATTCAACAACTGGTCCGGCTTCTTCAACCATCTTTGGGGTTGTTTGAACACCACCAATATTTTTGGCTACGTGGCCCATGTATCTTTGATACTGTTGCGCTACTTGTCCAAACATATCAGTCAATGTACCATAACTTTTATTTTCTTCTTTGGTCCACTCTGGTAATTTAGTTACAATACGTTGTAGGTTTTTTATACCGTAGGTACTTGCCACCATTGCATTATCGCCCAAATCTTCGTTTTGTGCACGAGGATCGTCAGGATCTGATTCGGTTAAGAAAAGATGACGTTTGTTTTTTAATTTTTCGATGGTCCATTTGTTCAGTATAGGCAATTCTGCTTCCGCAGTTTTTGCTTCCGGAATCCAACGGTAACCCCACTCAATAGCCCATTTGTCGTAGTCTCCAATACGAGGGAACAAACCTTTTTGAGAAATATTGTCTTCGGGTTGTGCTACATAATTAAAACGAGCATAGTCCATAATAGATGGTGTATGACCATTGGCTTCTACCCAACTTTTATCGCGCAGCTTTTCAACTGGTGTAGTGGAAGAAGAACCGTAGTTATGACGCAGACCCAAGGTGTGTCCTACTTCGTGAGATGATACAAAACGGATGAGTTCTCCCATCAATGCATCTTCAAATACCAGCGTGCGTGCTTTTGGATCTACTGCAGCCGTTTGTACAAAGTACCAGTTCCGCAATAAACTCATTACGTTGTGGTACCAGTTGATGTGTGATTCCAGGATTTCTCCGCTGCGTGGATCGTGAACGTGAGGGCCACTTGCGTTTGGAATATCAGATGGTTTGTAAACGATGGCAGAATAGTTAGCGTTTTCTAAGCTCCATTCAGGATCGTTGGCAGGTGCTTCTTTTCCTAAGATGGCATTTTTAAAACCTGCTGCTTCAAATGCAATCTGCCAATCATCAACCCCTTTTTTAAGGTACTCTACCCATTTTTTGGGTGTTGCCGGGTCGATGTAAAATATGATTGGTTTTTTAGGTTCTACCAATTCGCCTCTTTTGTATTTTTCGATGTCCTCTTCTTTTGGTTCTAATTTCCAGCGAGTAATAACTCGAACGCGTTCGATACCCTGTGGATTGGCATCAAAATCGGTATACCCAGTTGCGAAATAACCAACCCTTGGGTCAAAATATCTTGGTTGCATCACTTTTGCAGGTAGCAAAATCATTGAGCTGCTCAGTTCATAGGTGGTAGGAGAACCGGCGCTTGGAGATGGAGGCAAACCCGGAACTGCCGGGGCAGACCTTAGATACGTTTTTACCGTTTTAACCTGTGTATTGCTTGGATAAGATTTGATGGATTCAATATAGGAATTATCGCGCTGATAAGCGTTTAAGCCTAAAGAGCGTTTATATCTAGCATCAAAAAACATGATGTCATTATCGCCCATCAAAAAATCTGTCACTTCTATCACAGAACCTTTGGCTCCTGTGATAGAATCCTTTGCGTAAGCAGCCACTGGGAATGAAGTTGCAATCGGTTGCAGACTAGAGTTGCGTACACTTTGGTACATACCGCCGGTGCTGTCAACTGATTTCTCCTGATGTGAAATAGCTTTTACAAAGATTTTATTATTGGGTCCTTTTTCGAATGCAATCACATTTTCGCCAATTTGATCACCTGCATAACCTCCACGTCCTAAATCTGCAGCGGCGGCAGCTTTTGAAATGCGGTTTACAACTAGTATCTCTCTACCCATAATCTCATCTGGAATTTCGAAGTAATACTTATCATCTACCTTATGGGTTATCAACAGACCTTTGTCTGTTTTGGCTTTAGAAGTGATAACCTCCGAGTAAGGTTTTGGCCCCGTAAGCGGTTTTGGTGCTGGGGCTCCTGTGATAGGCGGCGTTGGAGTAGTTCCGGGATTAGCCCCCCCCCCCGTTCTTTGTGCGTCGGCAACATTGGCAAACAATGAAAGGACTGCAACAAACATGCTTAGAAATATTCTCATTTGTGAAAACAAGTTTAGTTTGGTGAATAAAAAAGAAAGGGAAATTAAACATTGTATGCCATATCAGTGCATTTTGATAAATCGATTTTATTTAAACGAGAAAATTTTTGATGAACGGTATCCATTTAATCGCTATATGGCGGCGGACTGAGTGGTTTTAAAGAACCACCCTTATAGCCATATATTAAATTTGATAGAAGCTGTTTAATGTGGAGAGGCTTTTTTTAAAATTTATCTTAACATATTAGAAGGAAAATAGTTTTTTACTTATCAATAAAAATAATAACATTTATACCTGCAATTAACCAAATCAACCCCTTTATGTTTTTTTTTATTAGAAGCCATTCTCCCAGACCCATTGTAATATTTTTAACCCTGTTTTTGCTTACCCCGTTTTTATCCTGTAATAAAAAGGCTGTGCAATGGAAATCGGTAGATCCAGCTTATTCAAAATATGTAGAAGCTTATAGTACAGGGGTTGTTTCAAAAACGGCCCCCATTATCGTGAAACTGGCCTCAGATGCAAGCACCACGCACTCTGTAGGGGCGGAAGTGAAAGAAAAATTGTTTTCATTGGTGCCCGCCGTGAAGGGAAAAACGGTGTGGATAGATGCACGTACCATTGAGTTTAAACCTGATAATAATTTAGCCCCAGATCAGCTGTATGAAATTACTTTTGATTTAGGGAAAGTAACCGCGGTGCCTGATAAATTTGAGAAACTTGTATTCAACATACAAATCCTGAAACCTTCTTTTACAGTAACTCAAGAAGGCTTACGGAGTAGTGGTGACAAAACCAATATGTTTCTGGAAGGAAATATTTTAACAGCCGATTGGGAAGAACCTGCATCCGTAGAAAAACTACTGGTTGCAAAACTCAACAATAGCAAGCTGGCTATTAGCTGGCAACACAGCAATGGCAACAAAACACATCGTTTCAGTATCAACCCCATCAAAAGAAATAAAGGGGAACAGCCGTTGCAATTGAGTTGGGACGGCGCTCCATTAAACAGTAACCACAAAGGAGATGTATCGTTAGCTGTTCCAGCTGAGGGTGATTTTAAACTATTAAATGTAGTAGCTGTAAATGATGTACAACAATATGCTTCCATTCAATTCAGTGATCCTATTGCTATAGACCAAGACCTCACTGGCCTTGTTAGTTTTGCCAACCAATCTGATATCACTTATACCATTAATGGCAGTGAAATAAAATTGTATGCTGGTGCTGCGTTGGAAGGTAGTTTTACTGTAAACAGCAATGCGGGCATCAGAAACAAATGGGGTCAAATACTTGCTGGGAACTTCACTTCAAACATCGTTTTTGAAACTAGAAAACCATCTGTTAAAATATTTGGAAAAGGCAACATCTTACCCAACAGCGGAAAATTGGTACTGCCTTTTGATGCTGTAAATTTGGCTGCTGTAGACATCAGTATTTTAAAAATTTATGAAAACAATGTGCCCCAGTTTTTTCAGGAAAACGAAATGGGCGGCAACAATTCATTGAGAAGAGTAGCCAAACCCATTGTGCAAAAAACACTTCGATTAGACAATGACAAAAGTTTAGACCTCCACGTAAAACAACGTTTTTCGCTGGATATAGATCAGTTTTTGAAAACAGAACCTGGCGCTATTTATACCATCACCATTGGGTTTAGACCAGCCTATTCCTTGTACAGCAAAAATGGAGTGGATACCAGTGCCAAAGACAGTGAAGAAGAAGATTATTATTACGAAGATGATTACTACACCAACGACAACAATGGCAAAGATGATGCAGATGCATTCTGGAACAATTACGACAATTTTTATCCCTACGGTTACAACTGGCAAAAAAGAGATGACCCTACCCATCGCTCCTATTACAGTAAAGATAAATGGGCCACTCGCAACATTATTGCAAGTAATATTGGCCTTACTGCAAAACGTTCTGGCAATAATCATTTACTCGTTGCCGTTAGTGACATTCTGAGTACTGTGCCAATGGCTGGTGTAGCCTTAGAAGTATTGGATTACCAACACCAAGTGATCGGCAAAACCAGCAGTGCCAGTGACGGTTTCGCCAACATCGACTTAAAACAAAAACCCTATTTACTGATTGCTAAAAAAGGGAAAGAAAGAGGTTATCTTAAAATTGACGATGGCAATGCACTTGCATTAAGCAGATTTGACGTGAGTGGAGCAGAAATCAAAAACGGCATCAAAGGATTTGTATTTGGCGAGCGAGGTGTATGGAGACCTGGAGACAGTATTTACCTCAGTTGCATCATCGAAGATAAAACGGGCAACCTTCCTGCCGAACACCCTGTAGAGTTTAGCTTGTATTCGCCACAAGGGCAGTTGTACCGAAATGCCATACAAACCCTTGGCAGCTATGGTTACCTTGTATTTAAAACCAACACCGATGCAAGCGCACCTACGGGCAACTGGCTGGCGAAAATAAAAGTAGGAGGCGCTGTGTTTGAAAAAAGAATTAAGATTGAAACGGTTATGCCTAACCGATTAAAAATTAACCTCGATTTTGGCAAAGATCCCATCCTGGGCAATGGCAGTATCAACAATGGCACCCTCACGGCCGCTTGGTTGTTTGGAGCCCCTGGAAAAAACCTAAAAGCCAAAACAGACGTAGCGCTCAGCAGCAGAACCACTACTTTCCCCCAATTTGCCGGATTTGAATTTGACAATCCAGCTACCCCCTATAACACCGTAAGCAAAACCATATATGAAGGAAGTTTGAATGAAGCGGGCTCCACCATAATACAACCAGATTTTAAGCTTGACGAAAATGCTCCAGGAATGCTCACCGCCAATATTCTAACCAAAGTGTTTGAACCTGGAGGAAGTTTTAGCATCAATAACATGACGGTTCCCTACAGTCCATTCAGTAGTTATGCCGGCATTAAACTTCCTGCGGGTGAAAAACCATTCGATTTTTTATTAAGTGGCAAACAACACACCCTTCAAATTGTGAATGTAAATAGAAAGGGTGAGTTGATGAGCGGAACTAATGGCATGGAAATATCTTTTTATAAGATCCAATGGCGTTGGTGGTGGGATGAAGGGAGCGATAACCTCAGTAATTTTACACAAAATGAATACAACAAACTCATCAAAAAAGAAGAGGTAACCTTAACCAATGGTAGAGGCCAATGGCAGTTCGGAACTACTGCACAGGAATGGGGACGTTACTTGATTTTAGTGAAAGACAAAGTAAGCGGGCATACTACTGGATCTGCATTTTATATTGACGAGCCAGGATGGCAAAGCCGTTCTGGTCAGGAAGATCAAACTGCAGCAGCCATGCTTAGCTTCGAAGCCAAAAAAGAAAAATACAATGTGGGCGAAGAAGTGGTATTGAGCATTCCTTCTGCAAAAGGAGGCAGAATGTTGGTTAGCCTTGAAAATGGCAGCAAAGTGCTGAAACATTTTTGGCAGGAGACCACACAGGGGCAAACCATTGTAAAGTTTAAAGCAGAGGAAGGGATGGCGCCTAACTTGTATGCTACGGTAAGTTTATTGCAACCACATGCCCAAACCATCAACGATTTACCCATCAGAATGTATGGCACTATTCCCATTATTGTTGAAGATAAAAACACCATCTTAAAACCCGTTATCAATACACCTGCATCTATACGTCCAGAAGAAAAGGTATCCGTAACCGTTAGTGAAGAGAATGGAAAAGAAATGACCTACAGCATTGCGGTGGTAGACGAAGGGTTGTTGGATCTTACCAATTACAAAACGCCCGATCCACACAAAGCATTTTATGCCAGAGAGGCGCTCGGTGTAAAAAGTTTCGATCTGTTTGATTATGTAATTGGTGCCTGGGGCAACGATCTGGAAAGAATTCTGAGTATTGGAGGTGACAATGATGCAGGACCTGTTACACAAAAAACGGCCAACAGGTTTAAACCGGTCGTAAAATATTTAGGCCCTTTCCATTTAAATAAAGGTCAAAAACAAACACAACAATTTACAATGCCTGCCTATATCGGCTCGGTTAAAATGATGGTAGTTGGGGCCCATGAAGGAAGGTATGGTATGGCTGAAAAAAAAGTGGCAGTAAAAAAACCCTTGATGCTGTTAACCACGATGCCAAGGGTATTGTCGCCAGGTGAAACCATTCAGTTACCCATTACCGTGTTTGCGATGGAGAACAACATAAAATCGGCGAATGTAACCATTCAAAAAAATGCATTTTTTGAAGTATTGAATGGCGGCAGTCAGCAGTTGTCGTTTTCTGAAACTGGTGAAAAATTGGCCTATTTTAATGTGCGCATTAAAAATGCGGTTGGCATTGGCAAAGTGAAAATAAATGCGATGAGTGGCAATGAAAAAGCCACAGATGAAATTGAGATAGATATTAGAAATCCCAATCCCATCATCAACAATGTGCAACAGGTTACCTTACAACCTGGCCAACAATGGCAGGGAACCGCAGCGCCCATTGGCATAGCTACCAGCAGCAGTGGAAGCATTGAAATATCTTCTATTCCTTCTATGAATCTCCAAAAAAGATTGGGCTATCTAATTCAATATCCACATGGATGTTTGGAGCAAACAACCTCTGCTGCATTTCCGCAATTGTTGTTGAAACAGTTAACAGATTTGAATGATTTTCAGAAAGCATCGGTAGATAAAAATGTGAAAGCAGCTATTGGAAAAATGGCCAATTACCATCGTGCCGATGGTGGATTTAATTATTGGCCCGGCAGCAATGATCCAGATGAATGGAGCACCAACTATGCTGGTCATTTTTTATTAGAAGCCAAAAACAACGGTTACTATGTAAGCGATAATATGCTGCAAATTTGGAAAAACTTCCAAAAAAACAAAGCGAATAGCTGGGCACCTTCTACTACTAATTTTTATGGGGGAGATCTTACCCAAGCATATAGATTGTATACTTTGGCACTGGCCAAAGCGCCAGAAATAGGTGCCATGAATAGGCTTAGAGAGTTTAAATATTTATCTGAGGAAGCAAAGTGGCGGTTGGCTGCAGCTTATCAGCTGGCTGGCAATAACAATGCAGCATTGGATCTTATTAGTGGCTTAACCACCACGCCATCTCAAAGGCTTAGTCCTGGCATTAGCTTCGGATCTGCACTCAGAGACCAAGCGATGATTTTAGAAACACTCACACTCATGGGTAACCGACAAAAAGCAGGAGAAGTGTTGAATGCCGTGGCGGGTCAATTATCGCAGGACAGTTGGTACAGTACTCAAACCACAGCCTATAGTTTAATTGCCATTGCAAAGTATTGTGGTAAAAATGCCTCCGATAAAAAAATAATAGCCACTGCCAATATTGCGGGTGTGATCAGTAATATCAACAGCAGTAGTCACCTTCACCAGATGGCATTGACTTTTAAAAGTGATGACTTGCCTGTGGTCATTAAAAACAATGGAAGCAATGTGTTGTACTTAAGGGTAATTACCCAAGGACAGCCCCTTACAGGTGATACGGTTTCTGCAGGAAACAATTCTACCTTACTGAGGATGAATATTCAATACATTTCTCAAAATGGGGCTGGCGTAGATATTTCAAAACTGCAACAGGGTACCGACTTTATTGCCAAGGTGACGGTAACTAATATTGGTAAATCTGGTACATTCACCCAAATGGCGTTGAGTCAGGTTTTTGCTTCAGGTTGGGAAATATTAAATGCCAGAATGATGGAAACTGAATCGGCTTTTAAATCATCGGCTTCCAGCTACCAAGATATCAGAGATGACAGGGTGTATACTTATTTTGACATCTCACAAAATGAAACCCTTACCTATTATATCCAACTAAATGCTGCATATCCGGGCAGGTACTATCTGCCTGCATCACAGTGCCAGGCTATGTACGACCAACGAATTACGGCTTCGGGTAATGGAAAATGGATTGAAGTAGTTAGAC
The DNA here is from genome assembly GCA_044342365.1 of Ferruginibacter sp. Taxonomy (GTDB): domain Bacteria; phylum Bacteroidota; class Bacteroidia; order Chitinophagales; family Chitinophagaceae; genus Ferruginibacter. Next base: position 53,076 of record JBIIPY010000002.1, read on the forward strand.
CTTAATAATATCAAAGGCGGATACAATGATATGATTGTATCCGCTATTTTACATCATGCTTCCAACTAAAGTAAAAAAATCAAGGTTCAAAACTCAGTATCCATTATGGTTGATAGCATTGCTCTGTGTGTTGCTCTTGCTTTTTTATTGTTCGCTACCAAATAAAATTTTCGACACACCCACCAGTTATACGATCGAAGATAGATCTGGCAATTTGCTCAATGCGAGTATTGCAGCAGATGGGCAGTGGCGTTTTCCGCCTCCCGAATTTGTTCCAGCAAAATTCATTGATTGTATCACAACCTTTGAAGACAAGCGGTTTTTTACGCATCCTGGCGTTGATGTAAAAGCGATGGGAAGAGCATTGTTGTCAAATGTAAAAGGGAATACTACCCAGGGTGGAAGTACCATCAGTATGCAGGTAATTAGATTATCGCAACAAAACAAACGCACCATCTTTTCAAAAATAAAAGAGAGTGTGCTTGCATTAAGACTTGAGTTTGGTTACAGCAAAAAAGAAATTCTAGCACTGTATGCAGCCAATGCCCCTTTTGGTGGTAATGTAGTGGGTTTAGATGCTGCATCCTGGCGGTATTTTGGCCGTAGTGCCCAACATCTAAGCTGGGGAGAAATGGCTACTTTGGCAGTGCTGCCCAATGCCCCTTCATTGGTTCATCTTGGTAAAAACAGGCAGGCGTTGTTGTTGAAAAGAAACAAACTGCTGCAAAAATTACAAGAGGCTGGTCGCATCAGTGAAACTGATGCGAGCCTAGCGATGCAGGAACCTTTACCAAACCAACCTTTGGCACTTCCGCAAAGTGCACCACATCTGTTACAATTGTTTAAAAAAGAGAATAAGGAATTACAACTCCCTACTGGGATTAGAACCAGCATTGACGGCAACTTGCAGAAAAATGTAAACCAGATCATTGAACAACATCACGATGTTTTAAAAGGCAACAACATCAATAATATTTGTGCATTAGTTTTGGATGTTGCTTCTGGCGAAGTTTTGGCTTATGTTGGAAATATTTATCAACCCCAAAATAAGGAATTAGAAAGTAATGTTGATATCATACAAGCGCCACGCAGCCCTGGCAGTACGCTCAAACCCATACTGTATGCTGCCATGCTCAGCGATGGGATGTTGCTACCCAATATGTTGGTGCCCGATATTCCCACGCAGATCAGTGGTTATGCCCCACAGAATTTCGATCTTGGCTATGATGGCGCTGTTCCCGCAAAACTTGCTCTGGCAAGGAGTTTAAATGTACCCGCTGTTAGGTTGTTGCAGCAATATAAATACCCGAGGCTCTATGAAGTACTTCAGCGATATGGTATTCGCACGCTAAAAAATCCGGCTGATTTTTATGGACTCAGTTTGATATTGGGGGGCTGTGAAGTAACCATGTGGGACATGGCAGGCATGTATGCATCCTTAGCCAGAATATTAAATGAGCAGCAAAAAAACAGTGGCAATATAAATACTTCAGACATTCATGCACCCTTATACAGAATCGTAAAAAACAAGGCTGATAAGAACTATCTGGCAAATTTCCCTATAGATGCTACCTCTATCTACACAACATTTGAAGCCATGCAAGATGTAATGAGGCCAGGAGAGGAAGGCTTATGGCAACAATTCAATTCATCGAAGCGCATTGCTTGGAAAACCGGTACCAGCTTCGGTTTCAGAGATGCATGGTCTGTTGGCATCACCCCTCAATACGTGGTAGCGGTATGGGTGGGCAATGCCGATGGAGAGGGAAGAGCAGGACTCACTGGCATTGAAACAGCGGCTCCCGTTATGTTTGATATTTTTAGAAGTCTGCCAGAAAACGGTAAACGTTGGTTTACAAAACCAACCTTCAATTATAGCTTCGTACCCATTTGTAGGCAAACAGGCTTTAGAGCCAATGTAGATTGCTACGAAACAGATACACTGCAAATGCCGCCCTTGGGTGGCAGATCCCCCCTTTGCCCTTACCATACCATTGTGCAGTTAGACGCCACGGGAACTTACCGTGTAAATGAAGGATGTGAAACACCATCGGCCATGCAACAAAAGTCGTGGTTTGTGTTGCCCCCTACCATTGAATTTTATTACCGGCAACGCAACCATGATTACAAAATTTTACCTGTATTAAAACCTGGATGTGTGGATGCGAACATGAGTAACCAAATGGAGATTGTATATCCACAACCCAATACCAGTATTTATGTTCCGCTTGAAATAGATGGACAAAGAGGCAAAACGGTTTTTACCGCAACCCATAAAAATGCTAATGCCACTATATTTTGGAGCTTGGATGATTCCTTTATGGGAAGTACAGAAAGATACCATCAACTGGCTTTGAGCCCTGTTGCAGGAAAGCACCTGCTTAACATTACCGATAACAAAGGCAACAGCGTTTCTAGGGTATTTGAGGTGATTGAAAAAAAATAAAATTATTCAGCTTTATCGCCGCTCATTTTTTACCTTCATCAAAAGTTAAACAACACAAAAACCAACAGTTATGGCTCTGCACATGGTAGACGATCCGCAGGATCAGGAAGAATATAATGACAATTCTGGTAATACAGGCGACTCAAGAAATACAGGGGGTAGCAGTAGCGGCGGATTGTTTTCACTGTTGCCCATGTTGTTTGGTTTATTTGGCAGAGGTGGTGGCGGTAAGGGTGGCGGAAAAGGGGGCCTGCTCCTCCTTTTGTTGATAGCAGGTGCTGCTTATTTTTTGTTCAACAAGGGCGGTGGCAGTGGCGGAGCAGTAAACAATATAGTACAAACCCTTTTTTCGCAAAGCGGGTACAGCTATGATCCTGAACAATTTCGGCAGGCCAGTGTGTATGAAGGTTTGGAAGACAACAACGCCAAAAATCCATTGCCAGAATCAATTTCATTAGCAGCGTATGCACCCCAACGAATGAACCAGGGCAAACAAGGCAGCTGTGTGGCATGGAGTGCAACCTATGCAGCCAGAACCATTCTGGAAGCCAGCGCCAGCAACGCTGATCCAAATTCTTTGGCTTATAGTCCTGCATTTATTTACAACAATATTGCGTTGGAAGATTGCCAGGGTAGCTACTTGCTAAATGCTATGAAGTTTATGCAAAAAGCAGGCGCGGTTCCTTTCCAGGATTTCCCTTACAATGAAAATGATTGCCGCAGACAAGCTACCAACACATTGTACCAAAAAGCAGCTGAAAATAAAATTCATGGCTTTCAGCGACTTACAGAAACAGACAATGTAAATAACATCAATATCCGGGCCATCAAAGAACACCTTGCAAAAGATGCACCTGTGGTGATTGGCATGATGGTGGGTGGTTCTTTTATGCAAGGCATGATGGGGCAAAAAGTATGGCGCCCTACTGGTGCAGACCGCCAACAGAGAGGATTTGGCGGCCATGCTATGTGTGTAATTGGTTACGACGATCGGGTACAGGGTGGTGCATTTGAGATCATGAACAGTTGGGGACCCGAGTGGGGGCAAAATGGAATTGGATTTGTACGCTATGCCGATTTCAAAGAATTTGTGAGAGAAGCATACGGCATTGATCCCCTGCCAAAAAAAGGAGCTGCACTAAATACCGCCATGGAATGTTTGGTAGGTTTGGTGAGCAACGATACCCGACAAAATATAGCACTAAAACCTTCGGGTTCTAACACTTACAAGACGGTGACGCCCATCAAAAAAGGAGCCCGCTTTAAAATAGAAATCAAAAACAATACTGCCTGCTACATTTACATTTTTACACCCGATGTAAATCAAAAAAGTTTTGTGTTGTTTCCATACAAACCCATTCATTCGCCTTATTGTGGTATCACTGGCTACCGGTTGTTTCCAAAAAGCGAATCCATCATGGCAGATGATATTGGCAACAAAGAAGTGATGGGGATAGTGATCAGTAAAAAAGAGCTAGACTACAACGCCATCAACAATGCCATCAACCAACAGTCGGGTGACAGCTATGCGCAACAATTGAATAGTGCTATTGGCAGTACCACCGACAAAAATGTACAATTCAGTGCGGGTGCAAATGGTTCGGTACAATTCAGGTCTTCTTCGGCAGACAATAGCGTGGTGTTAACTGTAGTGGAAATAGACAAACAATAAAAAGATCTTTTAAAAATTTATAACAAATGTTGCTTTCAATTTAAGTCATGACAAACGCCGAAAAATTTTTTGACCTGGTTAGGCATCCCATCAAATTTCGCTTTTTTTTATTGTCTAAATTACCCAGTGCTTTTTTTTCGGGTGTGCGTGTACGTTATGTAGATGAAGAAAAGTGTGAAGTATTGGTTCCATTTAAATGGTTTAGCCAGAATCCATTCCGAAGTACTTATTTCGCCTGTTTAAGCATGGCGGCGGAAATGAGTACAGGCTTGTTGGCGATGGCTCATACTTATCAACAAGACCCTGCTGTAAGCATGTTGGTGTTAAAACTAGAAGCCAATTTTGTAAAGAAAGCAACTGGTGTCACAAAATTTACCTGCGGGGATGGCCATTTGGTAAAACAGCTGGTAAGAGATGCTTACGCTTCTGGGAAGGCCACCACCGCCATTATGCGCAGTACCGGTATAAACAACAAAGGGGAAACAGTAGCCGAGTTTGCCATTACATGGACTTTTAAAGTAAAATCCAATGGATAGCCCTGTTTAGATCGGGCTGTTGTAAATGTTGTAAATTGCAGCCACAAGCATTTAGAATTTTTATTTAAATCAGGTGTCCTGGTTTAGTTCAGCATTGTAGCGTAAACAATTTGTTTCAAAAGTTGGCTGAATAAAAAAAACATTATGGCAACAGAACTTCGAAAACAGCAGGCATTAGAATATCACGCAAAGGGCCGTCCGGGGAAAATAGAAGTTATTCCCACCAAAGAAGCAAAAACACAAAGAGATCTTTCGTTAGCATACTCTCCCGGAGTAGCAGAACCCTGTAAAGAAATTGCAGCAAATCAAGAAAATGTTTATAAGTATACGGCAAAAGGAAACCTCGTAGGTGTAATTACCAATGGCACTGCTGTGTTAGGACTAGGAAATATTGGACCCGAAGCCAGCAAACCAGTGATGGAAGGGAAAGCGGTACTGTTTAAAATTTTTGCAGATATCGATGTATTTGATATTGAGATCAATGAAACCGATCCAGTGAAATTTGTGCAGATAGTAAAATCGCTCGAACCCACTTTTGGTGGCATAAACTTAGAAGACATCAAGGCGCCGGAATGCTTCTACATTGAGCAGGAATTAAGGAAGCAATGTAATATTCCGGTGATGCATGACGACCAGCATGGTACTGCCATTATATCAGCAGCCGCGATGATCAATGCATTGGAACTGCAAAAGAAAAAAATTGACAAAGTGCGTTTTGTGGTGAATGGAGCAGGCGCAGCTGCCATGGCTTGTATAAAATTGTATGAAGAGTTAGGCGCAAAGTCAGCCAATTTTATGCTGTTTGATAAAGATGGTATTTTGTACAAAGGCCGACCAGATATTGAAGAAATGAAACATCGATTTTGTGTAGATGCAAAATTGAAAGACTACAAACTTACGCAGGCAATGAAAGATGCGGATGTGTTTTTGGGGTTGAGTGTAGGCAATGTGGTAACGCCAGAAATGATTAAATTGATGGCAAAAAATCCGATTGTATTTGCGATGGCAAATCCGGATCCTGAAATCAGTTATGAAGCAGCTGTGGCGGTGAGAAAAGACCTAATTATGGCTACTGGCAGAAGCGACTACCCTAACCAAGTGAACAATGTATTGGGCTTCCCATACATTTTTCGCGGAGCATTAGACGTGAGGGCAACGCAGATTAATGAAGCCATGAAGCTGGCAGCAGTGAAAGCGCTGGCGGCCTTGGCAAAAGAAGCGGTACCAGATATTGTAAACCTCGCTTACAATGACAACAATATTTCGTTTGGTGCAACCTATATTATTCCCAAGCCAATAGATCCAAGGTTATTGTCTACAGTTGCACCTGCGGTTGCCAAAGCTGCCATTGAAAGTGGTGCAGCCAGAACGATGATCACAGATTGGGAGGGTTACAAAATTGAGTTGGATAAAAGGTTGGGCATAGATAACCAACTGAGCAGGGTGATTGGAGCCAAAGCCAGGAAACAACCCAAACGTGTGGTGTTTGCAGATGCAGAAAATGCGAAGATTCTGAAAGCAGCACAATTGGTGTTGGATGAAGGTGTGGGTTTCCCCATCTTGTTGGGTAATGAAAAAAAGATCAGAGAGATGGCAGAGGCACAGGCCATAGATTTGGAAGGCATGCCAATTATAGATCCAAAAGACGAAGAATCGGAAGAACTGCGTAAGCAATTTGGAGAATTGTTTTTTGTGAAGCGCCAACGCAAAGGGGTGAACCGTTATGAAGCTCCGAAAATTATGAAGGAGCGCAACCATTTTGGGGCAATGATGGTAGAAACAGGTATGGCAGATTGTATGATCAGTGGATTGAGTAGAAATTATCCTGATACCATCAAACCTGCCATTCAAATAATAGGAACAGAGCCTGGCGTTAAAAAAATTGCAGGTATGTATTTGTTGTTTACCAAAAGAGGTCCTCTTTTTTTAGCAGATACCACTGTAAACTTCAACCCTACTGCTGAAGAACTGGCTGAAATTACCCTGATGGTAGCCAAAGAAGTGCGGAATTTTAACATCGTTCCTAGGATAGCGATGTTGTCCTACTCCAATTTTGGAAGCAGTAATTCTGAAGAAGCCAATTTGGTAAGAAGAGCCCGTACGATTGTAAAACAGAAAGATGCCAATTTAATTTGCGATGGTGAAATGCAAGGAATACTGGCTTTTAACAAGGATATCCTGAAAGAAAATTACCCCTTTACAGAATTGGCCAATGGGGATGTAAATACGCTCATTTTCCCCAATTTGGCCGCAGGTAATATTGCATACAATTTATTGCAGGAAGTAGGCGGTGCTGACAGCATCGGCCCTATTCTATTAGGCCTAAATAAACCGGTACACGTATTGCAGTTGGGTAGTTCAATACGTAGTATCTTTAACATGGTGGTAATAGCTGTGATAGATGCACAGGTGAAGTCGAAAACCAATGCGATTGAAGAAATGAAAAAAAGCAAATGGTGGCAACGCGGTCGAAAAAAAGCTTAAGCAAACCCTTTTACAAATAGGTAAAATAACCCAATGAATTTTTTTACACATTTCGGAAAGTACATCCTCATGCTCAAAGGCATGTTTAGTAAACCGGAAAACGCCAAACTATACTGGAAAGAATTCATGCACCAATGTTCAGATATTGGCATTGGTTCTCTGGGCATTGTATCCATTATATCTGTATTTATGGGTGCGGTAAGTACGGTACAAACAGCGTATCAGCTTGTATCCCCATTAATTGCAAAAACAGCCATTGCACAAATTGTTAGAGACACTGTAATTCTTGAATTTGCACCCACTTTGGTTTGTATAGTTCTGGCAGGTGTGGTAGGTAGTAAAATTGCAAGTGAACTGGGTAATATGAGGGTAAGTGAACAAATTGATGCTTTGGAAATTATGGGAATAAATACCAAAACATTTTTAATTATGCCTAAAATTCTGGCGGCAATCATTACCATTCCAATGTTGGTTGTTATGGCCATGGTTTTGGGAATTTATGGAGGGCGTTTAGCAGGTTCCACAGCGGGTATACTATCAACCGAAACTTTCGACAGAGGATTAGCGGAGGGATTCATGCCATTTAACGTAACGTTCTCTCTCATCAAGGCATACACATTTGCATTTATTATTAGCTCTATCCCTGCTTATTATGGCTATTATGTAAAAGGGGGTGCTTTGGAAATAGGAAGATCCAGCACAAAATCTGTAGTAGTAAGTTGTATTATGATTTTGTTGGCAGATTATGCATTGGCCGCTTTGCTCTTGTAACCATATTTATGAACCGTAATTGCAATCATGATTGAATTTAACAATATCAAAAAAAGTTTTGGAGACAAGGTTGTGCTTGATGGGGTGAGTCATGTGATGGAAACCGGTAAAACCAACCTCATTATTGGCACCAGTGGAAGTGGAAAAACGGTGTTGCAAAAATGTTTGGTGGGCTTGTTTGAACCCGATGAAGGGGAGATCATCTACGACGGTGTGAGTTTTACCGACATGACCAATGAAGAACGAAAAATGTTGCGCCAACAAGTGGGGATGCTGTTTCAGGGTTCTGCTTTGTTTGACAGTATGACGGTAGAAGAAAACATCATGTTTCCCTTAAGCATGTTTACCAATGATGGTTATGAAAAAAAGTTGAAGCGGGTGAATGAGGTATTAGACAGGGTAAACCTAGTAGATGCCAATAAAAAATTTCCTGCAGAAATAAGTGGTGGGATGAAAAAAAGGGTGGGTATTGCAAGAGCCGTGGTTCTAAATCCAAAATATCTTTTTTGCGATGAGCCCAACTCTGGATTAGATCCTCAAACTTCTATGGTAATTGATAAGCTCATCAAGGAACTTACTATTGAATACAATATGACCACCATCATCAACACCCACGACATGAACAGCGTGATGGAGATTGGGGATAATATTTTGTACATGGTGCTGGGAAAAAAAGAGTGGAGCGGAAACAGTGAAGAAATTATTTTTTCGGAAAACAAACTACTCAATGAGTTTATATTTGCATCCGAGTTTTTACAAGATGCTAAGAACATGCGTATGATGCAGGCCAAAGGCGAGATTGATGAGGATGGGAATATTGCATGATTAGAATTAACATTATACCAACTAACTAATATAGAAAAAGTAATTTTTATGGGAATACTTAAGGATTTAAAAAAAGTGCTGAAATTAACGAATGAAGATACTGGGATTTTACCTAAAGATTTTGAACCGCATCATGTGAACATTTTTAAAAAAGTTCAGCCTTATACCATGACAAGTGCAGAAAGGATATACGCTCTTATTGAGGCAGTCAACTATATCTCCAAACACAATGTAGAAGGAGCTATTGTAGAGTGTGGCGTATGGAAAGGCGGAAGCATGTTGGCGGTAGCGGAAACGTTGACTAGCCTTCAAAGATCAGACAGACTATTGTACCTCTACGATACTTATGAAGGAATGCCTGCACCCACAGAACACGATCAGGATTTTACAGGTAAAGATGCAGAAAGTATCCTCAATAAAAACCATAACAAAGAAGAAAATCTTGTTTGGGCTTATTCACCCTTAGGTACGGTTCAAAAAACACTTTCAATGTCTTCATATATTCAAGAAAATATCAAATATGTAGTGGGTAAAGTTGAGGACACCATACCTGCAGACATTCCAGAAAAAATTGCATTACTCAGACTTGATACCGATTGGTATGAATCTACCAAACACGAACTCATTCATTTATTTCCAAGGTTACAAAAGGGGGGGGTTCTTATAATTGATGATTATGGTTTTTGGAAGGGAGCAAGAAAAGCGGTTGACGAATACTTTGCAGAAAATAATATTCAAATATTACTCAATAGAATTGATGATACAGGTAGAATGGCCATTAAACTGTAATTCACTATGTCTATTACAACAAAAGTTCCATACGATTTCAATCCCGACCTCAGACATCCCTCCTTTATTATCAGAAACGGATTGTACCAAGCCGTAAAAAAATACGCTCCAAGATTATCCGGTAACTTGATGGATCTTGGTTGTGGTACAAAACCATATCAATCGCTGTTTAATGTTGAAAGTTATATAGGGGTTGATTATGCCAGCGAAGGACATCCTCACGACAAGGAGGATATTGATGTGTATTACGACGGCATCACACTTCCCTTCCCCAACCAACATTTTGATGCAGTATTTAGCAGCGAAGTGTTTGAACACGTCTTCAACTTAGAACAACTTCTCCCAGAAGTGAATAGGGTGATGAAAACCGGAGCAAAAATTTTGGTTACCTGCCCATTTGTAATTTGCGAACACGAAGTTCCCAATGATTATGCCCGTTACACTTCTTTTGCAATTAAACATTTGTTTGAAAAAAATGGATTTAGCGTATTGAACTACGAAAAAACGGGCACATATGTAACAGCCATTATGCAACTCAGAATTATGTATATGCACCAACATGTATTGCCTATTTTTAGGAAGATTCCTTTGGTACGATCTGGATTAAGATTGATCGTTTATACAGGAATGAACATCTGTGCATTGATCAAAAACAAGCTACTTCCAAAAAAGACAGACCTTTATTTAAACAATGTGATAGTTTGCGAAAAAATTTAATTAATGAAAATAGCAGTCGTTTCAATGATACATGAGCCCTGGGGAGGAAGTGAAGAGCTCTGGGCTTCAATGGCTGATAATGCATTGGATATGGAGCATGTGATTTTTCATTCAACACTTTCACCAGACCCTTTGCATCCAAAGCTGAATAGCCTAATTAACAGGGGAATGCAGCAAACAAAAAGAAGGGGGCTAGTTTCTCCTGGAACAAAAAGAATAAAAAGAATTTTTTACAAAATAATCTGGTTTGTAATAAACAAATTCATCAGCAATCCCTTTTCTGCTATTTTTAAAACAACACAAGATATTGTAGTTTATAACGGCACCTGTTATTCAATTGCTGACGATGAAGCACTCTTGAAAAAAGTAGATCAACATAAAACAAGGTTCTTCATCATTGCTCACTATAATATTGACAATCAAAGAATGATTAGTGAATATGAATGTGAAAAAATAAAATTAGCTTACAAAAAAGCAGAAAGTGTATTTTTTGTATCGGAAAGAAATCTAGCCACTGCAAGAAGACAATTAATTGATCCAATTTTAAATGCAAAGATTATTCGAAATCCAGTAAACCTAGCTTCCACGGAAATTGTTCCATACCCCAAGGAATCAGTTACACAATTTGCAATGGTGGGCAATTTGCTAGTAAATCATAAAGGACAGGATCTGATACTTGAAGTTTTAAGCAAAAACATATGGAAAGCTAGAGATTGGCATTTGAATATTTACGGTAATGGTAGAGACAAAGTTTACCTAGAAGCGTTAATTGAAATGTACGGGTTGAAAAACAGCATTACCTTTCACGGAAGAGTTACTGACATAAGAAAAGTTTGGAGCAACAACCATTTATTACTCATGCCATCCTTCATGGAAGGTATGCCCCTTGCAGTTGTAGAAGCCATGATCTGCGGCAGACCGGCCTTGGTAACAGATGTAGGGGGCCATACAGAATGGATCACGGATGGTATAGAAGGATTTGTGGCACCCGCAGCTTCCGTTGCAGCATTTGAAAAAACAATGGAAATTTGCTGGGAACAAAAAGATAACTGGGAACAAATTGGAATGGCTGCTCACAAAAGAGCTTTGCAGTTATACGACCCAAACCCCGGACAAACTTTGCTGGATTTGATGACACAAAAAAAATGATCTTGAAAAAAATTCTTTTCATATTTGGCACTAGGCCAGAAGCCATTAAGATGGCACCATTGATTGCTGCTTGCAAACTACAACCTCAATGGTGGGATTGCAAAGTCTGCATCACCGGGCAACACAAAGAAATGTTGCAACAGGTATTGGATTTTTTTAAGATTGAAGCCGATCACGACTTGGCATTGATGAAACACAACCAAACACTGTTCGATATTACCGCTGATGCCCTTAAAGGTTTACAAGGAATTCTATCTACTGAAAAACCTGACGTAGTAGTTGTACAAGGAGATACCACTACCGCTTTTGTGGGAGCCCTTGCGGCCTTCTACTTAAAAATAAAAGTAGCGCATGTAGAGGCAGGACTCAGAAGTGGCGACAAACAATCTCCTTTTCCAGAAGAAGTGAACAGAAAATTAGTAGGGGTGATAGCAGATTATCATTTTGCACCTACACCAAAAGCTGCCGAAAACCTACGAATTGAACAGATTACCAAAGATGTATTTGTAACCGGTAATACCGTCATTGATGCATTGCTTTGGGGGGTGTCTATTGTAAAGAACAATCCAACCTATGCAGCAACATTTTCTTTTTTAGATCCAAACAAAAAAGTGATTCTCGTTACTGGCCACCGCAGAGAAAGTTTTGGAGCACCTTTCGAAAATATTTGCAAGGCCATTGCTTTTATCGCAAATAAATACAACGACAGCGTTCAAGTTGTTTACCCGGTTCATCTGAACCCACAAGTGCAGGAACCGGTAAACAGATTGTTAACTGGAATGAACAATGTACATTTAATTGCACCTTTAGATTATCCTCATTTACTTTGGTTACTCGAAAAAAGTTACATCGTACTCACAGATTCTGGTGGCATTCAGGAAGAAGCGCCCTCATTGGGAAAACCAGTGTTGGTAATGAGGGTCGTTACAGAACGCGTTGAAGGCATAGAAGCTGGAACAGCTGAACTGGTAGGTACCAATGCAGATCTAATCATTGAAAGAATGGAAGCCTTGCTCACAAATGAACAATTATACCAGCAAATGAGCACAGCCACCAACCCATATGGCGATGGCAACTCCGCAAGCAATATCTTAGCAATTTTACAAAACCTTCCATAACTCCATGTCAGCATTAGTATCGATCATATTACCCACATACAATGGAGAAAAATACATACGTACTTCGGTAGAAAGTTGTTTGAACCAAACGTACACCAACATAGAGCTCATTATCGTAAACGATTGTTCCAAAGACAATACGCTGGCTATTGCAGAAGCTTATGCAAAACAAGATACCCGCGTTAAAGTCATTAACAATCCCATCAATAAAAAATTACCCTTATCCTTAAACGAAGGTTTTAAACACGCTACTGGAGCCTATTACACCTGGACTTCTGATGACAATTATTACAGCCCAATAGCGATAGAGACCATGGTAAATAGCTTAGAAAAAACTGGTAAAGACTTGCTGTATGCTAATTACAAAATCATTGATGATGAAGGAAAAGTAACCGATGAAAAATGGTTTGGCAACATCAACGAAAGTTTCGTAAAATGGCTAGGTTGCGGTGCATGTTTTCTTTATAAAAAAGAAGTGCACGAACGCAACAACGGCTACGACCCCTCTACATTTTTAATTGAGGACTACGACTTTTTTCTTCGAGCGTTTTTTCACAGCACTTTCGAATACCTACCACAACAAGATTTATATTTTTACAGGCATCATGGCGGTTCACTTACTTCCTCTATGTCGGACGCAGTGTTTGAGATGCAAAAAATATTTGTCGAAAAAAAAATGCCGCTCCTGCTTCCCAAATTATCAAAGCAAGACCATGTATTACTTTTTAGGAAATACGCAGTGTACAACGCTTTGTATAAAAACAATGCAGATAAATCCTATTACTACTTAGCGCAGCTTCAACAGTTATCTACCGCTCAGGCATTCATCACCGTAACCTACATCGCTGTAAAAAAAGCGATCTACTGGTTTCGGATAGTCCCTTTCCTGTTTTTCTCTTTTTTCAAATTACTTTTTACCCAAAAAGGCGGCAAGAAATAAACAACCCAGTTCAATTTCATTCATTGAATAATTTAGTGGGTTATGATAAAAATAGCTTCTATAAAATTTAGCGTTGTTGGCTAGTATGCTTCCACAAGCGGATATCATTCATCAAAACAGTGCTTCACAGCAGTATTTTAAGTAAAATACCCTTAAATTGCTTCACGTAATCTAAAAAGATATTTATGAAGTTCGATTTTAAAAAATTACTACCTCATCTTATTGCAGTAGCTATTTTCTTAATTGTTGCTGTTGTTTTTTGCAAACCAGCGCTGGAGGGCAAAGTGGTGTATCAACATGATCTTCAAGGTTGGAGAGGCATGGTGCAACAGTCAGAAGAATTCAAAGCAACTTATGGCCATTATCCATTGTGGACAAATAGCCTGTTTAGTGGTATGCCCGCCTACCAAATTGCAATGAATGCTACCCATTGGCTCAGTTTGGGTCATTTTGAGAAAATCATTACACTGGGATTACCTCAACCGATCAACTTCTTTTTTGTAGCCTGTATTTGCCTTTATTTTTTATGTGTGGTGCTTCGCATCAGTCCATGGGTAGGCGTGATGGCAGGATTGGCCTATGCCTATTCCACCTACGACCCGGTGATCATCATGGTGGGCCACGTTACCAAAATGGCATCCATGGCTTATGCACCAGCAATACTGGCTTCTTTTTTATTGATACTTCAGAAAAAATACTGGACGGGTACTGCCTTCCTTATACTTTTTTCAACCATCATGATCTCTCACAACCACGTGCAGATCGTGTATTATACTTTATTAATTGCGCTCGCTATCGCCATTGCCTACGCCGTAAAAGCTTTCAAGGAAAAACAAGTAGCGCATTTACTCATTGCTGCAGCTTTTTCAATTGTAGCAGGCTTGGTTGGTTTGGCGGGCGCCGCTGTTACCCTGATGCCTACTGCAGAATATGTAAAAGAAACCATGAGAGGTGGCAGGTCTGAACTTACTGATTCTACCAATGTTGGTAACAAAACCAAAGGTGGGTTAGACAAAGACTATGCATTTAGCTGGAGTTATGGCATAGGTGAAACAGTTACTTTATTGGTGCCAGGAGCTTTTGGCGGCAGTTCGGGAGGAGAATTAAAAGAAAATTCTGCTGTGTCTAAAACACTCATAGAACAAGGTGTTCCAGAAGAAAATGCCAACCAATATGCAGCGAGTTTGCCTACTTATTGGGGACCTCAACCCAACACTTCTGGTCCGGTATATTTAGGCGCTATCATCTGCTTTTTATTTATACTCGGCTTGGTTTATTTAGATAGTTGGCACAAATGGTGGATAGCAGGTATCACACTTTTCGCTATTATACTTGCTTGGGGTAGCAATTTTAAAGGGCTGAATTATTTCTTGTTCGATTACATGCCCATGTACAACAAATTTAGGGCCCCTACCATGGCCTTGGTAATACCACAGCTAACAGCTGCGCTCATGGCAGGCCTGGTTGTTCAACAGTTTTTATTTGGAGGGGATGCCAAAGAATTATTATTTAAAAAATTGAAGCTGAGTGTTTACATCACTGCAGGCGTAGTAGCCATTGCAGCACTGCTTTATTTTAGCAGCGATTACAATGGAAGCAACGATGCCAGAATAAAAGAAAGTTTTGCCAACATGTTGTTGTCATCTGCACAAGGCAAAGCGGGCGATCCTACATTGAATGCACAAGCCAATGAGTTTGGTCAATCAGTAGTAAGATCACTTGCCGAAGACCGTAAATCAATGTTTGGAGGCGATCTCTTAAGGTCCATCATTTTTATGGCACTTTCAATTGTAGTGCTGGGATTGTTTAGTAAAAATAAACTGAGCGGTACCGTTGCAGCTATTGTATTGGCAGCATTGGTATTGGTAGATTTATATCCAGTGGCAAAAAGGTATCTCAACGAAAATAATTTTGTGGAGGCTGGAAACATTGAAGAAGAGTTTGCCATGAGTGAGGCAGACCGCATCATTAAAGCTGATCCCGATCATAAGAATTTTAGAATTTACAACGGAGATGATCCGTACAACAATGCAAAACCTTCTTACCATCACAATTCTATTGGTGGTTACAACCCGGCTAAAATTGCGCTTTATCAAGATTTGATCGAGCGCCAGTTGAGCAAAGGAAATATGAAGGTATTTAACATGCTCAATACCAAATATTTTGTGGTACAAAACCCACAAACAGGCGCACCAATGGCACAGACGAATCCTGATGCAATGGGTAATGTATGGTTGGTAAAATCTTTACAATATGAAGCCAACGCAGATGCTGAAATGAAAGCACTGGATAATTTTAATCCAAGAGATACAGCTATCATAGACCAGCGTTACAAAGAAAAAATAAAGACTGCTCCACAGTTCGATTCTTTAGCTGTGATTAGACTAGTAGAAAATATCAACGATACCATCCGTTATGAATACAATGCTGCTACCCCACAGTTTGCAGTGTTCAGCGAAATTTATTACGACAAAGGCTGGAATGCTTACATCGACGGAAACAAATCAGATTATGTTAGGGTAAACTATGTATTGAGAGGAATGCCATTACCAGCAGGCAAACACAACATCGAATTTATATTTGAACCCGAGAGTTTCAAAAAGGGCAATACCATTGCCTTCTGGAGTGCAGTAGTTGGTTTAATTGCCCTATTGGCAGCATTGGCCATGAGTGTGAAAAAGAAAAAAATCGTTTAAGGGTAATCGTTATGGTGATTGGAAACGGTATGATCGCAACAAGGTTTGCTGCTTACGCAGCAGAAAAAAACATCACTGTTTTTGCATCTGGCGTTTCCAATTCATCCTCCAACGAAGCAGCCAATTTTGAAAGAGAAATTGCTTTACTCAATGATTGTATAAAAAAAAATCCCCACAACCTGCTGGTCTATTTTAGTACCTGTAGTATTTACGACAGTTCGCTACAATCGTCTGCATACGTTCAACACAAACTAAATGTAGAAGCAGTCATACAAAAAGAAGTAACCCGTTACCTCATTTTTAGAGTGAGTAATCCCGTGGGTATAACCCGTAATCCGCACACATTGCTTAACTATCTGGTGAACCATATTGTACAACAACGTCCTTTTCACGCATGGGAATATGCCAGCAGAAACATCATTGATATAGACCACATGTATCAGATCTGCGACACACTCATCAAAACAGCACCACAACCCAGCCGCATCATCAATGTAGCCAATCCGGTTAATTATCCGGTCATCAGCATCATTCAACAAATAGAACAACACTTTCAAACAAAAGCACATTACACCCTTGTTTCCGAAGGGAATAGTCCAATAATTGATACCAGCCAAATTAAACCCATTTTTGAAAGCTTACAGTTGCGTTTCGATAAAGACTATCTTTTCAGGGTTTTAAAGAAATATTACCCCATACATGACGTTTAAAAAAGCCCAACAAAAGTTATTGTTAGAGCGCATAGCCATGGCGCCTTTTGTGTGGCTGGGGAAATGTGTAGGTTATCTGTTTCCGTTAAAACGTGACCACCCCTATTTCCTTTTTTTCCCAAATGCTGATATTGGTGGCTCTCCAAAAGTGAATGCCGACATTACGGAGTTATTGCAACAGCAACATCCACTGATTGTATTTTCTAAAAAAGCACTCAACAACCAATACTTAGAACGTTACCAGCAAACAGGCGTGCGCATCATGGACCTCCATCGGTACATCGATAATAAATTCTTGCATTTCGTCAATTTCTTTTTCAGAGGGCTACTGGCAGCTTGGATCAACCAACAAAAAAATCCGGTGGTGTTTGGGGGCGAGAGCATCTTTTTTTACAAAGTAATTCCACACTTAAGAAAAGATATCCGCTGCGTAGAGTTAACCCACGTAGATGTTTGGCTGAATTATACCATCGGTTTTGTACACAGAATGGATGCCCGCATATTCAGCACGCGCAAGGGTATGCAAAAAGTGATGGAACAATACCAGCAGAACAACTTGCCCCCCAGCTATCAAAAAAAATTACATTTTATAGAAAACGCAGTTAACATCCCCCAAACGTCTATTACGCAAAACGAACTGTTAGAAATATTTTTTATTGGCCGGGGTGCTACACAAAAAAGAGTGCATTTGGTTGCTGCCATTGCTACCGCCTTGCATCAACAACAACTCCCCGTACACTTCAATTTTGTGGGCGATGTCGAAAAGATAATTGATCCTACCACCCTGCCGTTTTGCAGCTTTTATGGTATCGTAAAAGAGGAAGATAAAATGCAGGCCATCTATGAAAAAGCCGATGTATTAATACTCACCTCGACATTTGAAGGCTTACCAGTAGTAATCATGCAAATGATGGCGTACGGCAAAGTAGTATTGAGCACGGCTGTGAGTGGCATTCCAGATTATATTTTTCACCAAGAGAACGGACTGCTCATACACGCAACAGCAGAAACCGCCATTGTAGAAGAAGCCATCCAACATATAAAACTATTGATTCAGCAGCCGGCCCTTCGTTTAAAATTAGGCGCTGCGGCCAGGCAGGATGCCATCCGAAAGTTTAGTAGGGATATTTTTAATGCAGAATACCTATCCCTTTTAAATGGCAATACTTAGGTTACATCCCCCCTATTTCATATAGCAATTAAATTTCCTATCTATTAAAAATTGTGCTTTTCTCAATAGCCCGCTTGCCCTATCTTTGCGCCACAAATTTTTCACTTATAATAACCGATATGGCTGTTTTAGTTAATAAAGATTCTAAAGTAATTGTACAAGGTTTTACCGGTACAGAGGGTACTTTCCACGCTACCCAAATGATAGAATATGGAACCAACGTAGTAGGTGGTGTTACACCAGGCAAGGGTGGTACCAGTCATCTCGACAAACCAGTGTTCAACACCGTGGAAGATGCGGTTAAAACTACAGCGGCCAATGTGAGTATCATTTTTGTACCCCCTTCGTTTGCAGCCGATGCCATTTTAGAGGCGGCAGAAGCAGGAATTGCTTTGGTGATTTGCATTACAGAAGGCATTCCGGTTTCAGACATGGTAAAAGTGAAAAATTATTTGAAAGACAGCAGCACACGTTTAATTGGACCAAACTGTCCGGGTGTAATTACTGCAGATGAGTGCAAAGTGGGTATCATGCCAGGCTTTATTTTCAAAAAAGGGCGCATTGGTATCGTATCAAAATCTGGAACACTTACCTACGAAGCCGCCGACCAGGTTGCAAAAGCAGGGTTGGGTATTTCAACTGCCATCGGTATTGGTGGAGATCCCATCATCGGCACTACTACCAAAGAAGCGGTGGAGTTGTTTATGAATGATGATGAAACAGATGCCATTGTTATGATAGGTGAAATTGGTGGTGGTATGGAAGCAGAAGCAGCCCAATACATCAAAAGTACTGGCAACAAAAAACCGGTCGTTGGTTTCATCGCTGGCCAAACAGCGCCTCCGGGTAGGAGAATGGGCCATGCTGGCGCCATCGTAGGTGGAGCCGATGATACTGCAGAAGCCAAAATGAAAATCATGGGCGAATGTGGTATTCATGTAGTAGCTAGCCCTGCCGACATTGGTAAAACAATGGCTGAAGTAATGAGCAAATAAATTAGAACGATCTTATACAAATGCCACCGGAAACTTTCGGTGGCATTTTTCTATTAGAGCATCAACATTTCTTCTTTTATCAACTTTAGTATCCGGCTTTTCGCTGCAAGTCCTCGCTGCGCTGCGGGCTTTCCGCTACAATCCGGGCTATGCTCAACATTTTTTTCTCTTATACCGATTGGACAAACAAAATAGTCCAATATCGGCTGTCGCCTCATTGTACTATTTGTTTGATACCATCGGCATTTACTCCCGAAAGCATTCGGAATAAGATTTATAAAATATTGGCATATTATATAAATCACATTGGTATTATCAACCTACTTGCTATCTCTTAATGACTATTGAAGCCATGCATTCTCTGTATAATGGCCACGCAATTATACAGTGAAGGCCCGAGCAAAAGCTCGAACCCCCTAAAGTATAGCCATTAAAAAAACTACGTATTCATCATAGCACTCTTGCACTATCTTCCTGTTCTCACCGGAATAGGAATCGGTTGTAAAGGCTTGCCAAAAATGGTTGCAATCAACTCTTCTAAAAAACTATTTAACTGTCTCATCTTAATCGCTGGTTTAATAAACGGAATGTTGTAGCATATAGATTCAAAACTCGTTCCGAAGTATTATGCCACAAGCATAAAAAATAGTTAAAGCCCATTTTTACACTTGTTTGTGCAAATACATTTGTAGCATCATCTTATAAACTTAAACAGTGATCCCTTGGTTATAAAAAGCAAAGGAAATCACATCTATTTAATTACTTATACCGTTGCTGAATCTACTAACAACAAACAAACTCAAAATTGTATCTTGTATTCACTTAAACACACCTACATGAAGGATTTCTTTAAAATAATCACCGTATTTTTTTTACTGTTCAATTTTACCAACGTGGATGCACAACCGAACAACGAATTTCTACAAGAATGGAAACAGGTAGAAGCTTTCGAAGCCAAAGGACTTACGCAAGATGCACTCAATGAAGTGAATCAAATTTTTGACAAAGCCATTACGGCTTCCATGCAGCCGCAACAAATAAAAGCCGCCATGTACCTCATGAAATACAGAAACATGGTGCAGGAAGACAATCAGGAAAAAAATTTATTTTACATAGATACCCTTATCAATAGAACCAAGGCTCCGGCTAAAAATATACTGCAGTCGATGCAAGCCGAACTTTTTGCCAGTTACCTCAACAACCATCGATATGAATTGTTCGATCGTACAGCAATCGTTGCAGAAAATAGCAAAGACATTTCTACTTGGAGTATCGAGAAATTACATTTTACCAGTAACCAATTGTACAAAGCTTCGCTGCAGGATATCATCATTTTACAAAAAACGCCCATCGATGCATTTGAAGCCATCCTAACCCCTGGAAAAAATACCCGCACGCTGCGCCCAACCTTGTATGATTTTTTAGCATTCCGTGCTCTCGATCATTTTATTGCTGCAGATGAAGTATTACCAAGTAATACCGCCAATAAATTTATCATCAATGATGAAAAAGCATTTGCACCCATCCCAACATTTGTGGCACACAGATTCACAACTACCAATACCAGTTCGAGTTATTTTGATGCCTTGCAATTACTGCAACAAATACTGGCCTTTCACCAGAACGATGCAAATAAAGATCCCCTACTAGATGCAGACCTTATTCGTTTGGCTTTTGTTCAGCAAAACGGTGTTTTTAGCAACAAAGAAAAATTGTATTCAGCTGCATTGCTGCAAATTGAACAAACCTATACCAGCAGTTCTTTCGCAGGAATGGCCATGTTTTTACGTGCCCAAGAATGGCAAAACAAGGGCATGGAGTATAGCCCCAGCAACAAAACAAATCAATTTGATTTAATCAAAGCCATCGAAATTGCTACAGCCATCCAGCAAAAATATCCGGGTACCGAAGGGGCTAAAAAAAGCAGCAATTTAATTGCAGATATCTCACAGCCTTCGTTTAATGTAACCACCGAGAAAGTGAACTTACCCAATGAACCCATGCGCTGTTTGGCAACCTATCGCAACGTTCCTTCTTTGCACTTCCGGCTCATTAAAACCAACAAGACAGAAATGGAACTATTTGGAACTGACGATGATTCCATTTGGAAGACTTTGATCAACATGCCCATGTTGCGCAGTTGGAACCAAGTGCTACCCGATGAAAAAGATTACCAAGAACACAGCACTGAAATTAAAATAGACGCACTGCCACTAGGCACTTACATGTTATTGGCCAGTGTAAAACCTGACTTCACACTTACCGACAATATTTTGAGCAGTCAAATGCTCTACATCAGCAACATCAGTTACATCGAAAACAATGAAAAAGGAATCTTTGTACTGCACCGCAAAACCGGACAGCCATTGAGCAATGCAACCATTCAGGTCTGGGAAAATGAATATGATTACAACAGCAGAAAAAATAATTCAAAGCAAGCCGAAAAATTTACAACAGATGCAAATGGTTTCGCTACCATCCAATTAGACCAGCGTAAGTACAACACCCGGTTACAGATATTGCACAAAAAAGATGAACTGTTTACAGATGACAACTACTATCATTATGATTACAACAGTAACAATGTAAATAAAAAAGTAAAAACATTTTTGTTTACGGACCGGGCCATCTATCGGCCAGGACAAACCGTATTTTTTAAAGGGATTGTATTAAGCAAGTACGATTCCCTCCACACAAACAGTGTGATTGCCAATTACAAAAGCACCATGCTGCTCATAAATAGCAATGGAGAAAAAGCAGGGAGCGTAGAAGTAACCAGCAATGAGTTTGGATCTTTCACAGGAAACTTTGTTTTGCCAACGGGTGTTCTCAATGGCAATTTTAGTTTGATAGACAGCAGCAGTAAAGACGTTTTTAATTTTAGTGTAGAAGAATACAAACGACCCAAATTCATCACTTCTATTGACAAACCAGCAGGTACTTATAAATTGAATGATACCATTGTGGTGAAAGGAAAAGCCACCGCCTATGCAGGCAATACCATCAACGATGCCAAAGTGAGTTACAGAGTAGTGAGAAGAACCCGGTATCCCATTTGGTGGGGCTGGGGCAACTATGTAAAATCATTGCCACCATTCGGTAATAATGTGTCGGCAGAAATTACCAATGGATTTACCAGCACAGATGCAGATGGTATTTTTGTAATTAAATTCAAAGCCATCCCCGACGAAAAAATAGATGCCAAAGATCCCGTAACATTTTATTATGAAGTAAGTGCAGATGTAACCGATTTAAATGGTGAAACCCGAAGCGCATCCAACGACGTAGCCGTTGCGCGTCATGCATTGGAACTGAATGTTCAGTTACCAGAGAGATTGGCTGCTGCTGATTTCAAAAAAATACAAGTATTGAGCACCAACCTCAACGGCTTATTTGAACAATCCAAAGTACAACTGGAATTGTTCTCCCTTCAACAACCCAATAAAATGTACAGAGAACGATTTTGGGAAACACCTGATTTGTTTGTGATGGATAAAAAAACGTTTGAATCCTTTTTTCCATACGATGAATATGCCAATGAAGCCGATCCAAAAAATTGGAGCATCAACAAAAGAGAATGGGCTACTACAGATACTACCCAACGCAATGGAAATTTTAATGTGCAGTACAAAACCATTCAGCCCGGTTATTATAAACTCATCGCCAGCACCACCGACCAATTTGGCGAATTGGTGAAAACAGAGAAAATTATCCGCATTTATGATCCTAAAAAACCATCGATACTAGACCCTTTTGTATTGGATGTAAAAAACCCAACGGCTACTCCAGGTGAATCATTGGCATATGACTTTCACACTGGATTCGACAAAATTTGGTTGATCAACCAGCTTACAAAAATGGATAAATCAACTGCTTTCGAGTACAGTAATCTAACCAAGAAAAAAGGTATTCAAAAAGAAATAGCAGTAACTGAAAAGGACAGAGGAGGAATGGCCATGCAGTATATGTTTGTAAAAAACAACCGATTCTACAACGGCGGTTCAGCTTTTGATATTCCTTGGAGCAACAAGGCACTCAAGATTACCTATGAAACTTTCCGAGAAAAATTATTGCCAGGTAATAAAGAAGAATGGAAAGTAAAAATTAGTGGTATCAATAGTGATAAAGTAGCTGCTGAAATGTTGGTGAATATGTACGATGCATCTTTAGACCAGTTTAAACAACATGATTGGGAAAAACTATCTAGCATTTGGCCAAAAGTAAATTCCTATAACAGCTGGACTAGTAAAAACTTCAGCAGCGAACGCTCCAATGAAAAATTTAATTGGATCGATAAGTATGAAATTATGGAAGAGAAGTATTACGATGTATTGGTAAACAATGGATGGAACGAAGGAAAATATGGTTATGCCAAGCATATGAAACTGTCTAGAGAGTCTGTAGATGCTGATATGGATGGTGCACCGGCGCCTCCTGAAATCAATCAGGTCAAATTTACTCCTCCAACAATTGTAGCAGACGCTGAAGTAAACGAAGATGGAGTAAAGGACACTCAAAACAACACAGCCAATACTAACATCCGCAGCAACCTCAAAGAAACGGCTTTCTTTTTTCCGCAGCTTAAAACCGATGCTGCAGGCAATGTAACGTTCAGTTTCGACATTCCAGAAGCGCTTACTCAATGGAAATTGATGACAATGGTGCACGACAAATCATTGGCGAGTGGGTACGACGAAAGAACCGTGGTAACGCAGAAACCATTGATGGTGCAGCCCAATGGCCCAAGGTTTATGAGAGAAGGAGATGCCATGGAACTGGTGACAAAAGTGGCCAACCTCAGTAAAGAAGAAATCACTGGAACCGTTCAATTAGAATTGTTTGATGCCATCAACAACAAGCCAGTAGATGGTTGGTTAAAAAATATTTTTCCAACTCAATATTTTACAGCACCGGCCGGACAATCAGTTGCGGTAAAATTCCCCATCGAAATACCGTTTTATTTTAGTGGCGCTTTAACGTACAGGATTAAAGCCATTTCGCAAGACCAGCAATTTAGTGATGGCGAAGAAAATACCATACCCGTGTTTACCAACAGAATGCTGGTAACAGAATCGTTGCCCCTCAACGTTCGCAATACGAATTCAAAAACATTCAAGTTTGAAAAACTTTTGCAATCAGGCAACAGCGAAACTTTGAAAAATCACGCACTCACGGTTACGTATAGCAGCAATCCATCTTGGTACGTGGTACAAGCTTTGCCTTATTTGATGGAGAACAAGGATGACAATGCCGACCAGCATTTCAACAGACTTTATGCCAATATCCTTGCTGAAAGTATTGCCAATAGCAGTCCAAAAGTAAGCGCGATTTTTAACCAATGGAAAAATTTGGATACCGTTGCATTGCAATCGAACCTACAAAAAAACGAAGCCTTAAAAGCTGCTTTGTTAGAAGAAACGCCTTGGGTATTGGATGCCAAAAACGAACAGGCTCAAAAGAAAAATATTGCCCTACTATTCGATTTGGTGAAACTGAATGCTGAAACCAAAAGCAGTCTCACTCAACTTCAAAACATGCAACTCCCCAACGGAGGCTTTGGCTGGTTCAAAGGTGGGCCAGACGATCGATACATTACACAATACATTCTTACAGGAATTGGCCATTTGAAAAAGCTCAACGTACTCAACACTACCGATGCGGCCAATTTGCAACCAATGATCAACAAAGCCTTGGTTTATTTAGATGCACGCATCAAAGACGAATACGAGCAACTGCTGAAAAACAAAGCCAATCTTGCAGAAAAACAATTGTCGGCCACAGCCATTCAATATGGTTATATGAGAAGCTTTTTTACAGAAATACCAGTACCAGAAGCCAGCAACCCAGCTATAAATTTTTATAAAGAACAAAGCAAAAAATTCTGGGTAAAAGAATCAAAATACATGCAGGCTATGATTGCTTTGAGTTTGCACCGCAACAACCAAACATCTGTAGCAAAAGCAATTTTAAAATCGTTGCATCAAAACGCCATCGTAAAAGAAGACTTGGGTATGTATTGGAAAGAATTTAATACGGCTGGTTATTATTGGCACCAGGCGCCCATCGAAGCACAGGCCTTGATGATTGAAGCCTTTACAGATATTGAAAACAACACCCGTACGGTGAATGATCTCAAAACATGGTTGCTCACCCAAAAACAAACCAACAACTGGCGCAGCAGCCGTGCCACTGCAGATGCTTGTTATGCATTGTTACTAGGCGGCGGTAGCAATTGGATAGCCGAAGAAGCAGAAGTGAATATACAGTTGGGAGAAACAAATATCCGTTCTACTGATAATATAATAGAAGCCGGTTCCGGATATTTTTCAGAAACGATTGTAGCCGAAAAAGTAAAAGCAGCCATGGGCAATATTGTGGTGAGTGTGAAAAGGCCAGACAATCAAACTTCCCAACCTGGTTTTGGTGCCGTGTACTGGCAATACACAGAAGATCTTGATAAAATTACACCGGCTGCTACGCCATTGCAACTGGAGAAAAAAATATACAAAGAAAGCAATTCAGATAATGGGGCAGTATTGACTGAATTGAAAGAAGGCGATGTTTTAAAAGTGGGTGACAAAATCAACATTCGTATTGTATTAAAAGTAGACCGAAACATGGAGTACGTGCACATGAAAGACATGCGTGCTGCAGCCATGGAGCCCATCAATGTACTAAGTGGATACAAGTGGCAGGGCGGTTTGGGTTATTACGAAAGCACCAAGGATGCCAGTACCCATTTCTTCTTTGGAACCCTACCCAGAGGCAGCTATGTATTTGAATATGGGTTGTTTGCCACGCATGCGGGTAATTTCAGCAATGGCATCACCAGCATTCAATGCATGTATGCTCCAGAATTTACGAGCCACAGTGAAGGCATTAGAATCAACATCGAATAATTTACTTCATTCATTAATACGAGCCCTTTGGAATTTTTCAGAGGGCTTTTTATTTATATTCGCGTTCTAAACCCATTACATGCAAGCGCAAACAGAAAAAGGCAATCATATCAGTCTCCAAGCCAATAGCAACGGAGAGGCATTTTACAAAATACCCGAGCGATACCGCAAGATGGAAAATTTGCACATCGTATTTTGGTTGTTCAAAGACATTGCCTGGTGCATGCTTTGGAAACCACTTGGGATTTTAATGGTATTCCCTACCCTTTTAATTGCCATCATCATCAGTTGGAGAACCAAAAACATTGTGAGTGAGCTTTGCCACAATCTCGCCATCGTACTTTGGATTTCTGCCAACTCCTATTGGATGATCAGTGAATTTTTACATTTCGATAGCATCATCATTACCGGTACAATTACCTACAAGCACATTGCTATCATACCGTTTGTATTGGGTATTTTGATATTGGGTTGGTTTTATTTGTGGTATGTACCGAGGTACAAACGGGTTTAAGATAAATGTTTCAGGCCGCAATAAGAAACTCTCAAAAATAAAGATACTTGCAAAAATGGCCAGCCATCTATAGCTGCAACAATTCTTTTAAATGTGCCGCACTAGAAATTATCCTTGTATTGGCCTGTAGGTTTTGCTGCAGTTCTTTAATATTATTGATGTCATATTTTATCCTGGTTTCTACCGACGGCGGTTTCTTTCCATGCATATAAAAAGATTCATTTGATCCAAAGCTGTGAAATATATTTTGTTGAAGGATTCTTTTCAAAGCCTCCAGCTTTTTTTTCATAGAGTTGTTGTATAATTTTAGCAATTGCAAAGAATAGGTTTTTTCGGAGCTGCTTGTTTTATTAATCACATCTGCTTTTTGTTTGATAAACAACATGGCATGAATATCTGCCTTGTCTTTGGCAGCAGTTAATTCTTTCATCAATTCCTCTTTGCGATAACGGATAGCCTCGTCCTGCTCAAGGTCGGGATGGATGAGTTTAGCCAGTTCTTTGTATAATTCAGAAATAGATTTTTTCTCCATATCATCTGCCAACTTTTTTTTGGTTTCATTATTTGACCGGCTAAAAGGTTGTTCTCTTGAATAATCGTCATCTTCATTTAAATAAGTTTCTTCATCTTCCTCCTGCTGCAATGCAGGCGCTTTTTTCGTTTTTGGAAACAGGCCCAATTGCCAGTTGAGGTAATTATCCATTTTATCTTTGGCGGCCTCCAGGTGTACGGCTGCGTCCTGCAGGATAAATATGGCAAATGCCACAAAACTTCTTTCCATGTTTTTAGAAAATTTGTTGGCATAAAATATTGCTTCCAGTTTTTCTATAAACAACAGTTGTGTGTGGGCCAGCTCAATTAAAAAGGGCTGTACTTTCGAAAAGAATAACTGCTGGTATTTTTCATCTTCCATCTTTTGCCGCTCATTTTCCTTTTCCTGTTCCTTCAGTTCTTTAATCAGTTTATTAAAACGCCGCATTTCTTTTTCAAGAGGGGTATCATTTTTAGAAGCTTTCTTTTGGGTAAGCTGAATGAGCGGCAGTATATCTGCCTGGTCATTTTCCAATTGTTCTGTCATATCTAAATATTTTTTATCCATTTAAGATTGATGATTAGCGAAGTGCAAATCTCGTCAAATTTTAAATTGCTGCCACTCATCATACTTACTTTACCATTGATGAAAGAAATGTTTCCGCCCTTAACGGATTTATTCCTACAATTGCGAGCTTCTATATATCTTCGTATTCCAAATTTAAATGGAGCATGCTCCCATATAAAATGTACCATCTTTTCGCAAAGCGATTTTTCAATTTTCGCCAATGAGTTTAACTGGCGTCTAATGATTACTATTTACTTGAGTCGCTTTTTTTACAAACTATTTAGGGCAAATTATATTACAGCACCATAAAAATTAAACCAGTACAATGAATAAATATAAAATAATATTAACCGGAGTATTCCTTTCTGCTACTATTATTTTTTCATCCTGTGAAGATGAAAAGAACGAAGATCTTACCCAAACCGTTAATAAAAACGGATCTGTTGAAACATCTGTAACCGTGGAGCATTTAGACAGCGTGAATGACATACTGGTGACCAAGCATGCCGTTTGGCACAAGGGTTCTATCAATAAAACTTTTGAACACAGGGATACTGTGCCTGCCCTTGGATCGGAAAAGACAGCTATAAAAGACGATTTTGGTAACGATAAAAATGTAGAAGCAAAAAAAGAATACGAGATTTTTATTACGGTGAAGTAGGAGAAAGCTGATTGGTGAAATCTTCAAAGAGCTACGGAAATTAGAGGTTGAAAAACGTTGAACGGCTTGAACTTCTTGAACCTTGAACCTCTTGAACGTTGAACCTCTTGAAAGTTGAACCTCTTGAACGTTGAACCTCTTGAACGTTGAACCTCTTGAACGTTGAACTTCTTGAACGTTGAACCTCTTGAACGTTGAACCTCTTGAACGTTGAACCTCTTGAACGTTGAACTTCTTGAACGTTGAACCTCTTGAACGTTGAACCTCTTGAACGTTGAACCTCTTGAACGTTGAACCTCTTGAACGTTGAACCTCTTGAACGTTGAACTTCTTGAACGTTGAACCTCTTGAACGTTGAACTTCTTGAACGTTGAACTTCTTGAACGTTGAACTTCTTGAACGTTGAACCTCTTGAACGTTGAACCCCTTGAACGTTGAACCCCTTAAACTTTTGAAACATCTTAAACATTAAAAGACGAATGAAAAAAACAAAAACAATACAACTCATTTTAATTACTGCAGCCCTAGCATCCTGTGCCGAAAAAAAGAAAGAGCCCGAGTGGGGCAGCGGCAATAAAACTTATGTGAGGGGCGATAGTACCGCACCTTATACCCGCACTCACCACGGCGGCGGAGGCATGCTGGGTGTGGCGCTATGGTATTATGCCTTCAGGCCCTATGGAGGTTTTAATAATGGAACTTATTCACGGGCTGGATATTATTCCAATGCAATACCACACAATGCCAACATAGGAGCCAACGGATTAAAAGGAAAAGCAGTGAGGGGCGGATTTGGAAGAACAGGGGTTAGAGCAGGCAGCTAAGCAGATGTATGATGTTGGATGTGCTATGTAGGATTTCCTCCCGTTCGATTAAATTTTTTGTTTACAAATTTTTTAACTGTAAAAAGAAAACAGAAAAATCGGCCCTTATCATGCAAAAGAAATTTTAAAACCCCTTATACATTTCGAATCATTCATAACATGATGTAGATATTCTCTTTTCATGAATGCTCTTTCATTTTAAAAGAAATCATACATCACATATCATAAATCATCTATTTTGGAACGGATTAAAACACAACCCAGGAGAAACTGGCAGGCGGAGGTAGAAAAACTGGGTTTTGGATTTCATACCAGTGACATGCCTTATTGGGATGAAACAGCCTACTACCGTTTTAGCATAGACGAAATAAATCATGTAGAAAAAGCAACTGCTACTTTATGGGAGCTTTGCCTTGGAGCTGTTCAGCATGTTATAGATAACAAATTATACAGCCAGCTCAAGATCCCAGAAAATTTTATTCCCTACATAGAAAAAACATGGGACGAAGAACATCCTTCTATTTATGGCCGCTTTGACCTTTGCTATAAAAACGGCAAAATAAAAATGCTTGAGTTTAATGCCGATACCCCCACAAGCCTTTACGAAGCAGGCATCGTACAGTGGTTTTGGTTGCAGGATCTTGATAAAAACAAGGACCAGTTTAACAGCATACATGAAAAACTGATTGCTTACTGGACCTATTTAAAAGTATACCTGCAGCCCGGCATACTGCATTTTACCTGCATCAAAGATTCTCTCGAAGATTTGACCAATACAGAATACATGCGTGACTGTGCCTTACAGGCGGGCATTGAAACCAAACTGGTATTTACAGATGATATTGGATGGGAACAGGAGAGCGCACAATTTGCAGACATGGAAATGGAACCAATCAAAAATATTTTCAAACTATACCCTTGGGAGTGGCTGGCTGCAGAGCAGTTTGGCCAGAATATTTTGCTGGATACCAATAAAACATTCTGGATAGAACCTGCATGGAAAATGATTTTATCCAACAAAGCCATTCTTCCAATACTCTGGCAATTGTATCCCAATTGTGAATACCTGCTTCCTGCTTACTTTGAAGAACATGACCTGAAAGATTATGTAAAAAAACCAATCTTTTCTCGGGAAGGTTCCAATATTGAAATGGTAAAACATTACGGAACCATTGAAAAAACATCCGGCGAATATGGGGCCGAGGGTTTTATTTATCAGCAACTTTTTAAGCTACCCGAATTTGATGACAACTATCCCGTCATCGGCAGTTGGATCATAGGACAGGAACCTGCAGGCCTCGGCATCAGGGAAGCAAACGGTTTGATTACAGATAACAAGAGCAGGTTTGTGCCGCATTTGATTGGTTGAAATGAATATTTGAGCATAAAGACTGCACAGTTTATCTTTGCCGCGAAATAAATAGATAAAAATGTTCAGAACGCACACTTGCGGACAATTAAGGATTTCCGATATTAATAGCAATACCACACTAGCGGGTTGGGTACAAACAGTACGTAAATTTGGCAGCATCACTTTTGTAGATCTAAGAGACCGTTACGGCATTACCCAACTGCTTTTTTCTGAATCGCTCAATGAACAATTGGAAGCCAATCCACTGGGCCGTGAGTTTGTTTTACAAGCCACGGGTACCGTAAACGAACGCAGCAACAAAAACGCCAACATCCCCACAGGTGATATAGAAATAGTGGTTACTTCTTTTAAGATCCTCAACAAATCTGCCGTACCGCCTTTTAAAATTGAAGACGATACAGATGGTGGTGATGACCTGAGAATGAAATACCGTTTCATGGATCTAAGAAGAAACGCAGTAAAAAAGAATTTAGAATTGCGCTACGCCGTTGGCCGCAGCACCAGAAATTATTTGCATGAGAACCAGTTCATGGATATTGAAACCCCCTTCCTCATCAAATCTACCCCGGAAGGTGCCAGAGATTTTGTAGTGCCCAGCCGCATGAACCCAGGCCAGTTTTACGCCTTGCCTCAAAGTCCGCAAACATTTAAACAACTGCTGATGGTAAGCGGCTACGATCGTTACTATCAAATTGTAAAATGTTTCAGAGACGAAGATCTCCGTGCCGACAGGCAGCCAGAGTTTACCCAGATAGATTGTGAAATGGCCTTTGTAGAACAAGAAGATATTCTACAGATGTTTGAAGGATTGGTAAAAAGAATTTTTAAAGATGTAAAAAACATCGATTACACCGAACAAGTAGAACGCATGACATGGCAACAAGCCATGTGGACCTATGGCAACGACAAGCCAGACATTCGGTTTGAAATGAAGTTGACCAACCTGAAATTTCCTGCTCATACTTTTCCAGAACAGGCCGATATATCATCACTTATTACTGGTGTAGATTTTAAAGTATTTGACGAAGCAGAAACGATAATTGCCATTGCAGCACCAGGTTGCAGCGAGTACAGTCGCAAACAAACCGACGAACTTACGGAATGGGTTAAACGCCCGCAAGTGGGTATGAAGGGATTGGTATTTGTAAAATGTAACGCTGATGGTACTTTTAAAAGCAGCGTAGACAAGTTTTACAATGAAGACAAATTAAATGCGATTACTGCGGCTACCAACGCTAAAGCGGGCGACTTACTATTAATATTGGCAGGGCCTGAAGA
The DNA here is from genome assembly GCA_044342365.1 of Ferruginibacter sp. Classification (GTDB taxonomy): domain Bacteria; phylum Bacteroidota; class Bacteroidia; order Chitinophagales; family Chitinophagaceae; genus Ferruginibacter. The sequence continues at coordinate 84,742 of JBIIPY010000002.1, forward strand.
AAGAACCCGCAAAGCTGCCAGCGACCTGCGCATGTACATGGGTACTACACTCGGATTGCGCAAGGCAGCTGAATTTAAATTGTTGTGGGTATTGGATTTCCCGCTGTTTGAGTATGCCGAAGACAACAACCGTTGGGTGGCTAGGCATCATCCGTTTACAAGCCCCAAACCCTCCGACATTGATACGATGATCAACAACAATCCAGTGATAGAAAATGCTGCTGAATATTTAAAACATCCATATGCCAGCATCAAAGCCAATGCTTACGATATGGTATTGAATGGCAACGAAATTGGTGGTGGTTCTATCCGGATCTTCCAAAGGGAGTTACAAGAAAAAATGTTTGCAGCTTTGGGCATGGATGCAGCAGAGCAACAACACAAGTTTGGATTCCTACTGGGCGCTTTCGAATACGGCGCACCCCCACACGGTGGTATAGCCTTTGGTTTCGACAGACTTTGTTCTATTCTGGGTGGAAGCGAAAGTATCCGAGACTTTATTGCCTTCCCAAAAAACAACAGTGGCAGAGATGTGATGATAGATGCTCCGAGTGAAATAGACCAACAACAATTTGATGAGTTACAGATAAAACTGAACCTGAAATAATTCATCATCATTACTTTTAAAAGAATGCTAGCAATAGTGGTCTTTTTTATACCCTTTACGATCCCTTTAAATTGTTATACCAATGTGATTTATATAATATGCCAATATTTTATAGATGTTATCCCGAATGCTTTCGGGAGTAAATGCCGATGGTATCAAACAAATAGTACAATGAGGCGATAGCCGATATTGGACTATATTGTTTGTTCAATCGGTATTAAATTGAAGTTGATACCATAAACCCTTTTTATCTTTGAAACATACATGAAGCCATTATTAAAAACATTTTTTTTATTCATTACGGCCATTGGTTTTGCAATAGGCTGCGAGGCACAACTGTTTTTCAGGAATACGCTCAAAGCCAATCGGGATAAACTGTATCAAAACCTCACTAAAAACGCTATTCAAAAAAACTTATCGGTTTCTCTTACCGATTCAACCGAAGAAGATTGGCAAGGTGCTTTTTATGCAATGGAGCTTCTTCAATACAAAAGCCCATGGGTGAACAAAAGGATTGATAGTGCGGCTTTTTTAATGCACAGCTTGTCACCCGGTTTTCAAAGGGCTGCGCTGGAAATGCTGTATAGCAACTATCCAGAAAAATATTACCAGGAGGTAAAGCTTTTGTTGATGCAAACAACAGATGCAAAAATTTTTGCCATGTGTGCTGCCTATATTTTAAACAGTAGCAAAGCCCAGGAAGACCTTTCTTTTTTGAAAGTAAAAACGCAGCAACAACTAGAGGGCCAGCCCAACCATCCCATATTGGAACAATTACAGTACCAGTTACAAATGTTTGGTATAAAGTTAGATGTGCCCGATCTGAGTCCTTTGTTGTTACCAGATTATTTAAAAGGCCACAATATTGTATTCAGTTTCCAAAGAAAAAACAGGGATTATCCCGGATTGGTATTGGTGCGAAAAGCAGATGGCAGCTTTGTTCGCGATAGCAGCAGTGGTTTTCCATTTGCAGTTCCACAACTGGCCAGAAGCATCAACAATTTACCCGGTTACATTACCAATGGCAACACACCAGAAGGCATTTTTAGAATGAAGGGATACGATGTTTCTACCAATGGTTTTATTGGACCCACCGTAAACGTACAATTAACCATGCCTTTCGAGCGCAGTGCTGGCCATTTTACCGCCAATGAAAACAACCAAGATACGGTTTGGGATATCCGCTATTATCAACAATTATTGCCCAGCGCTCTACAACATTATTATCCCTTGCTACAAAGTTATTTTGCTGGTAAAACGGGGCGTACCGAGATCATCATACACGGTACCACCGTAAATCCTGAATACTATCGCCAACAACCTTATTATCCATTAACACCTACCATGGGTTGCCTCACCAGCAAAGAAATTTGGGATGAGGCCACTGGCAGAAGAGTAGAAAGTGATCAACAAAAAATAATTCAGGCGCTCATTGCTGCCGGAGGTGCAAATGGTTATACCATTGTGGTAAACATTAATGAGGAACAAAGGCCTGTAATGCTGGCCGACATCCTCCCACTCCTCTACAAAGCCGGCCTTAAATAAAAGCGTATCAGTAACTTTACAGCATGAACCTGGCACCGCTTGCAGAAAGAATGCGCCCCCAAACATTGGATGATCTGATTGGTCAGCAACAGCTCACCGGTAAGGGAAGCATTTTGCGCACTTCCATCGAAAATGGCAGTATCCCATCTATGATTTTATGGGGACCTCCCGGCGTAGGTAAAACCACCATCGCCAACATCATCGCACACAATTTGGGCAAACCTTATTTTCAACTCAGTGCCATTGCCGCGGGCGTAAAAGAAGTAAGAGAAATTATAGAACAAGCCAAACATTTAACAGGTGCCGTATTGTTTATTGATGAGATTCATCGCTTCAACAAAGGGCAACAAGATGCCTTATTGGGTGCGGTAGAAAAAGGTATCATCACTTTGATAGGCGCCACCACAGAAAATCCTTCATTTGAAGTAAACAGCGCCTTACTCAGCAGAAGCCAGGTTTACATTTTAAAAGCTTTGGAGAACACTGATTTGGTAGCATTGTTACAACAAGCCATTAGCAGAGATGAGGTATTGGTTTCAAAAAATATTAGTCTAAAAGAAACGGAAGCACTCATTAATATATCGGGTGGCGATGCCAGAAAATTATTGAACTTGCTGGAGTTGGTGGTTACCACTTTATTCAAAGAAGGCAAGCCTACCCTCATCACAGATGAAGCTGTGATGAATGTGGCGCAACAAAAAATTGCACTCTACGATAAAAAAGGAGAACAGCATTACGACATTATTTCAGCCTTTATTAAAAGCATGCGAGGAAGCGATCCCAATGCGGCTGTGTATTGGCTGGCCAGAATGATTGAAGCGGGAGAAGATGTAAAATTCATTGCCCGTCGGATGCTCATTTTTGCCAGTGAAGACGTTGGCAATGCCAACCCCAACGCACTCCTATTGGCCACCAATTGTTTTAATGCAGTGAATATGATTGGCTATCCGGAAAGCAGGATCATTTTATCGCAGTGTGCAGTGTATCTAGCCACTTCTACTAAAAGTAATGCTTCTTATGTTGCCATCAACGAGGCATTGGATGCTGTTAAAAAATACGGCGATTTACCTGTGCCGCTTCATTTGCGTAATGCCCCTACCAAACTAATGAAGGATTTAAACTATGGCAAGGATTACCAGTATGCACACCAGTTTGAAAACAATTTTGTGTTACAACAATTTTTGCCGGATAAATTAGACGGTCATCGTTTTTACAGTCCACAAAAAAATGCAAGAGAAGAGGAAATCAGGAAATTTTTAAAAGAGCGTTGGAAAGATAAATATGAATACTAATTTACCTAATAGGGAAGAGATCAACAGCAGGGTAGCTATTTAAAAAAGAATAGCCGCTTTTTTATAAAAAGAATTCAACCTCAATATGAAGCAAGCAATCAAATGGCAATTGAAAACAATGGACCAACTTTCTGTTTCCGAGCTGTACAAAATATTACAGCTTCGAAGTGAGGTTTTTGTGGTAGAACAAAACTGCGTTTACATGGATGCAGACGGAAAAGATGAAAAAGGCCATCACCTATGTGGATGGATCGACGGGGAATTGGCGGCATATTGCAGACTACTCCCCGTTGCGGTTTCCTATCCTGATAAAGCCAGCATTGGCCGGGTACTTACCAATCCTCAACATAGAAATACAGGCGCAGGAAAACAATTAATGGAAAAAGCCATAGAAGCCACTTATGAATTATATAAGGTAGATTCCATAAAAATTGGTGCGCAATTGTACTTGCTAAAATTTTATAGCGAATTGGGTTTCAAACAAATAGGCGATACCTATCTGGAAGATGGCATACCCCATATAGAGATGCTTCATAGCCAATAATAGGTTCATCTGTACAATAAGTAGTTTAAGTCTTCGTTATAGGTCTAAGCCGAACCACCTAGGGTTTTGCCTATATCCAAATTATCTATTTAAAAACTTAAACTGAATCTTGGTGAAGCCATGTCTACCTGCAACTAATTGTCATAAGTTCCTACTACTCTATTGTAGTTTTTTTTTACACATCTCTTATTTTTCTACCGTAATAAAATTAGGTGTTGCAATGGGCGCAATATATGACAGTTGCGATCAAAAAAGAGCAGCTCGCCAAACCAGCTATCCACATTTTTATTGATTATTTTAATTTTCAAATACTTGTCTCATGATAAAACAATTTACCAATCTCAAAATTATTGTCCGCTTATTATCCGTAATACTCTGCTTATTGTTCTGGGTATTTTTTTCAAAAGCCATTGCGGGTAATGACAACCGCAGTAAAAAAGCGGATAAAACCGAAGTGCATTTTAGCAGACACCACTCTGGAAATGTACTGGTAGAAATAAAAGCGGTTGAGAACAAAAATACAGCAGTTTATATTTTTGATGCAGAAGGCGACCTCGTTCAAAAAATGGAGGCTGGAGCTAAAAAAATAGACAATGTTTTAGCATTGCCTAACGGACAATATTTTTACCAGTGTTTCAACAAAGATGCACAACTGAAAACAGGAAAGCTTTTTGTAAGCCAAAATAACATCAGTTATGATTGAATAAATAAGATGCAAGGTATACAACAGAAGTAACCCCGGAGAGCAATGTATAGTCATATACAATGATAACCCCTGAAACCACAACTTTCGCTTCGTTACTATACTTTGCCTTATTTTTTTAATCTAATTATATCCGATCCTCTTAAAGAAAAACCATGGCGTTGAACCATGGTTTTATTATTTAAATTCATTTCGAATGCTATTCTCTCCATGGGTTTACGCAAACTCCGCTTTGAGATATGTAGCAGTAAAACTTTCTTTTACATTCAACATCCCTTTGGGCTCACCTTGGTACAATACAGTTCCTCCACCACTACCACCTTCAGGGCCAATATCTATGATATGATCTGCTACTTTAATCATGTCTATATTGTGCTCAATCACCAATACAGTGTTGCCTCTATCTACCAGTTTATTCAATACCTCGAGCAAATGCTGAATGTCTTGAAAATGCAATCCAGTGGTAGGTTCGTCTAAAATGTAAAAGGTTTTTCCGGTATCTCTTTTTCCCAATTCGGTAGCCAGTTTCACCCGCTGCGCTTCGCCCCCACTAAGGGTTACCGCACTTTGACCAAGGGTGATGTAACCCAAACCAACTTCCTGCAACACCTTAATTTTACGATAGATAAAAGGTACGGCACTAAAAAATTCAACTGCATCATCAACGGTCATATCTAGCACATCGCTGATAGATTTTCCTTTGTATCTAATTTCCAATGTTTCTCTGTTGTACCTTTTGCCATTGCATTTTTCGCAGTGAACATACACATCGGGTAAAAAATTCATTTCAATTACCCGCATGCCTCCTCCTTCGCACACTTCACATCGGCCGCTTTTTACATTAAATGAAAAACGGCCTGCATTGTATCCCCTTATTTTTGCTTCTGGCACCGCAGAAAACAAGGTTCTGATGTCTGTAAAAAAACCACAATAAGTTGCAGGGTTGCTACGAGGTGTTCTACCGATCGGGCTCTGGTCAATCTCAATTACTTTATCTATATTTTCTAAACCCTTGATGCTTTCATAAGGTAGTGGCAGTTGTTTAGAATTGTAGCAAAAAGTGGCCAACAATGGATACAGCGTATCATTTACCAGCGTTGATTTTCCACTGCCGCTTACGCCTGTTACCAAAATTAATTTACCCAACGGAAAACCAACATTGATGCTTTTGAGGTTGTGGCCACTCACTCCTTTCAGATCTATCGTCTTCCCATTTCCCTTCCTGATTTCTGCTGGAATCGCAATGCTTTTTTTGCCACTTAGGTAGAGTGCCGTTTCTGAGCCAGAGGCCAGTACTTCTGAAGGCGTACCTGCTGCCACCACCCTGCCACCGTGGGTGCCAGCACGTGGACCAATATCCACCAAATGATCAGCGGCCAGCATGATGTCTTTGTCGTGTTCTACCACCAAAACACTGTTGCCCAAGTCGCGTAGATTTTGCAAGGCCAAAATCAATCGTTGGTTATCGCGTTGGTGAAGCCCAATGCTGGGTTCATCTAAAATATAGGTGATGCCTTGTAGTTGAGATCCTATTTGCGTAGCCAATCGTATGCGCTGGTACTCTCCGCCACTTAAGCTTTTAGAAGGACGGTACAACGTGAGGTAAGTAAGCCCAACGTTGAGCAAAAAACCCAATCTTTCTCTGATCTCTTTTAAAATATCTTTGGCAATGGTATTTTGTTTTTTGTCGAGCCGTTTTTCTATTCCATCAAACCATCCCTGCAAATGATCGAGATCCATCTCACTTAATTGGGCAATGTTTTTTTCATCTACTTTAAACCAAATACTTTCTTTGCGAAGCCTAGTTCCCTCACATACATTACAAGTTTTCAATTTCATAAACTTCTCTACCCAATCACGCATGTTCTCTGTACTCGTAGTAGAAGAAAACCAACGCTTCAGCATGTTGATAATGCCTTCGTATTCGGTGGCATAATAAATAGGCCCATCATTGGGTGCATCCATATCAATATCCACCTCTGCATCTTCTGTTGCTTCTTCTTTGCCATACAACAAAATGTTTAGCGCTTTTGGCGTCAAGTCTTTCAGTGGCTTATCGAGCGGAATCTTGTATTTTTTAGAAAGTTGTTGTACTTGCTTAAACACGTGCGCTTCCCGTTCTTCTCCTAAGGCTACTATGCCACCGTTGTTTACAGAAACATTCCAATCTGGAATAACGGCATCCATGTTTATTTGATACACGGTACCGAGACCTTTGCAGGTAGGGCAGGCACCATAAGGAGAGTTAAATGAGAAAGCGTTGGGGCTTGGTTCTTCATAACTGATACCTGTGTCAATACACATCAGTTGTTTGCTGTACTGCACTACTTTGTTGTCGTCGTTAATTAAAAGAAACAACAGATCTTTCCCCATGCCTAGTGTTTTTTGAACACTCTGGCTCAGCCTCACCCGCATATCTTCTGTTACGGGCATTCGATCTACCACCACTTCAATATCATGGATCTTGTATCTATCTAATTGTAATCTAGGTGTAAGGTCAACGATCTCGCCATCAATCCTTGCTTTTAAAAATCCTTTTTTTCGAATGTCTTCAAACAGTTCACGGTAATGGCCTTTTCGTCCTCGAACCAGCGGTGCCAGTAAACTTATTTTCTTGTTTTTAAATTTATCGAAAATGGAAAATACGATTTCTTCCTCGCTAAATTTCACCATCTTCTTGCCCGTGTTGTAGCTGTAAGCCTCACCCACCCTCGCGTACAGCAGACGGAGAAAATCATATATCTCTGTGATGGTGCCAACGGTACTTCTTGGATTTTTGTTGGTGGTTTTTTGTTCGATTGAAATTACTGGCGACAATCCGGTGATCTTATCCACGTCGGGCCGTTCCATATCTCCTACAAACTGGCGTGCATACGCACTGAAACTTTCCATGTAGCGACGTTGCCCTTCATTGTAAATGGTATCGAAGGCCAAGGAAGATTTACCACTTCCGCTTACCCCTGTAAATACCACCAGTTTATTTTTGGGAATAGAAATATCTATGTTCTTCAGATTGTGTTCACGAGCTCCCGTTACTTCTATAAATTCATCCGTTGCGATTGGTGCAACCACTGCTTTTTTTGTTGCCATTGTTTAATTTCCTTGCGGTAAAGATACTAACAAACAAGGCGTGGTTTTGTTATTATTCAGCGTTGTGCCTATCAAAATAACACTGTTCCTCCATGTGTATTTTGGCACCAAACGAACTGCAGAAAGTGCTGTAAATACAGTATTCTACGGCAAAAAAAACGCCTTTTAACAAAGTGGAATAAAAAAATATTTGGAAGTTAAAAAAATACCCGCCTATCTTTGCAACAGTTCTTTAAACCTCGGGGAACCGAGATCACTTATCAAGAAAGGCAGAGGGTAATGGCCCTGTGAAGCCTTGACAACCTATCCCGACCATCGTTGGGAAAAGGTGCCAACTCCATCCTTGCAGCAATGCTTGGAAAGATAAGTCAGATAATCGCCACGATATTTTTTACTCAAAATATTCAAAGCTCATCTGATGCATCGGATGAGCTTTTTTGTTGTGGGTACATTAACCGCACATGGTTGCAAACATGTAGGCTGCTCCACATCAACAACGCTCTACCGATTTTTTTCTTAGGAACATCTTGTAAGTGCTTGCATTTTTATTTTTCATTTTCCGTGCATGAATTGCGCAGAAACAAAACAAAAATTATGAGCAACGCAACACAACTCATTCACAGCATTACCTGCGACCCCCAAACGGGTGCACTCAGCGTGCCCATTTACCAAACCAGCACATTTGTGCAGGAAGCGCCCGGTGTAAACCGAGGCTACGATTATGCCCGCTCTAACAATCCAACCAGAGCAACTTTGGAAAATTTGGTAGCCTCTTTAGAAAAAGGTGAAATTGCCTCAGCCTTTGGCAGTGGTTTGGCCGCTATAGATGCTGTAGTAAAACTGCTGAAAACAGGCGATGAGATACTGGCGGTAGATGATATTTATGGCGGTGCTTTTCGCCTGTTTACGCAGATATATGAAAAGTTTGGCATCAAGGTAAATTACGTAGACACCAGTAATGCCGAAAATATTTTTAATGCCATTACACCCAACACAAAATTAATTTGGCTGGAAACCCCCACCAATCCCACTTTAAAAATAAGCGACATACGGGCCATTGCAAATATTGCAAAGGCGCATTCCTGTTTACTTTGCGTGGATAATACTTTTGCATCACCTGCCCTGCAACAGCCTCTCACGCTGGGAGCTGATCTTGTAGTGCACAGCGCCACCAAGTACATGGGTGGCCACAGCGATTTGATTGCTGGAATCGTAGTAGCCAAAACAAAAGAGCTGGGTGAAAAAATTCGATTTTTTCAAAATGCCACTGGCGCAATCCTTGGCCCGTTTGATAGCTGGCTGGTCATTCGTGGTTTAGAAACATTGCACTTACGCATCAAACAACATGGTAGCAATGCACAAGCAGTAGCTGAATTTTTGGAAACACATCCCGCAGTAGACAAAGTGTTTTACCCAGGTTTGCCCTCTCATCCCAATCACGACATTGCTACCAAACAAAGTAAGGGTTATGGTGGAATTGTATCGTTTACATTAAAAAATGACACCGATGCTGCAGCCATTGAGTTGGTAACAGCCACCCATTATTTTAAACTAGCAGAAAGCCTTGGTGGTATCAAAAGTTTGGTATCGCACCCCGCCAACATGACGCACAAATCTATCCTTGCTCCCATTAGAAGAGCAGCCGGCGTTGCAGATAGTTTAATCAGGCTGAGCGTGGGATTAGAAGATGCCGAAGATTTAATAGAAGACCTGCAACAAGCACTCAATCCATTATCTCCCATCAATGATCCACTTCCACAAGAAAAGGCAGTGCCGTTTTGTTAATCATTTACCGCAATAAAATCACTCTTTTATATGTCAAATTTAAATAAAATCCCCGCCTTACCTGCATCCAAAACTTTAACACTGGGCGTTGTAGGTTTCGGCGTTGTAGGAAAGGGATTGTACGATGTGTTGCAATCTTCACCGGCATTACAAGCCAGCATCAAAAAGATTTGCATCAAAAACCCCACAAAAAAAAGAGCCATTCCCGAGCATCATTTTACGACCGATGTAAACGAATTACTCAACGATGAAAGCATCAACGTAATTGTTGAATTAATTGATGACGCAGATGCCGCGTACCACATTGTAAAATCGGCTTTGCAAAAAGGGAAGGCTGTGGTGAGCGCCAATAAAAAAATGATCGCGGCCCATTTTGAGGAATTGTTGCACCTCCAACACCAGCACAATACTGCCTTTTTATACGAGGCGGCCTGTTGTGCAAGTATCCCCATCATTAGAAATTTAGAAGAATATTACGACAATGATTTACTCTCATCTGTAAAAGGAATTTTAAATGGTAGTACCAACTTTATCCTCACCAAAATATTTCAGGATGGACTTACTTTTAAAGACGCTTTGATGAAAGCACAACAATTGGGTTTTGCAGAAAGCAATCCAGCATTGGATATTGAAGGGCACGACGCAGCCAATAAATTATCGATCCTGCTCGCCCATGCATTTGGCAACATAGCTGCCCCTGATACTTTTCTATACAACGGCATTACATCCATCAAAGCCACCGATGCTGTTTTTGCCAGTCAGAAAAATCTCAGTATTAAACTGGTAGCTACTGCACAAAAAATAAACGATACCCAACTGGCAGCATTTGTATTGCCTCAATTTGTAGAAGCCATTGATGAATTATTCAATGTATCCAATGAATTTAACGGACTCATCACAGAAAGTAGTTTTGCCGATAAACATTTTTTTAAAGGTAAAGGAGCCGGCGCATATCCTACAGCTGCAGCAGTTTTGAGTGATATTGCCGCGCTTCGTTATCAGTACAAATATGAATACAAAAAATACCTTCAGCAGCAAAAACCCATTCTTACCAACGATTATTACTTGAAGGTATTTGTGAGTGCGGACGAAATAAATAAAATAGAGAAGGCCGAATTTGAATGGATGGAAGAGTGGCACAACCAAGCCCACAACAATTGGTTGATTGGAATCATTCATGCTCAAAAATTGATTGCAAACCATTGGTGGAAACAAGATGGGGTATCATTGATTTTGCACCAACAACCCATCGTACAAAATACAGCGTACCGAAAAATTGGAAAAAGAAGCTTGGAACTGGCTGGGGTGGTGTAATTTTTTGTAATTGGAGAAATGGCGTTACACATTGAATGTTGGATATTTTATACCCGTTTAGCCTACAAAACAGCCGTTTGATAAACCTGTCTTGTTTTTTGACAGGGATAAATTTTATCAATTTTAAACAACCCTGCACTGTTAAAAACATCTGTGGCATTATACTTGGGTTACACTGCTTTACATTAAAGCATGAAATATGATATTATTTGTGATTAAAAAAAACATGGGTGCAAAATTATTGGCATTATCGCTTCTCTTAGTAGGTTTGGTTTCTTGTAACAGCAGTAGAAACAGCATAGCCATAGAAGAAGGTTGGGAATTAATTGGCGAAAGCAAAGCCAATTTTGTGAGAGACAGAGATGTAATTGATGTGGTGAATGCCAACCGTTATACAACTGTGAGATACAAAGTTCTCAATAAAGATGTAAGAATACAAGACATGAAAGTGGTATTTCCTAATGGCGACAAGTTAACGCCCGTTATCAATGCCAACCTCGTAGAAGGGCAATACAGCAAAGACATTGAATTGGGGGCAGACGGCAAACAAATTCGTAGCATTGAGTTCAGCTATCGTTCTAGAGGAAGTATCTTTAAAGGAAGAGCAAAAGTACTGGTGTTTGGGAAAAGATATGTGCAGGCTTATTATCCGGTGCCGGTTCCAACTCAATATTATAAAGCTTGAGAAAACAGCCAATAACATTGTAGGCTTAAAACCCCATTTAATAATGGGCTTTTGTTATTTAAGCTTTCTTTTGATGCCATTCATTTTCTAAGATACCCATTTCTATGAGGCTCCACCATTTGCCCTCATGCAATAAAACCTCCCGCAAGGTACCTTCGATGCTAAAACCTGCGGCCTGGTAGCATTTTAAAGCAGCTGTATTGTAGTCGTACACACCTAAACTGATGCGGTGTAATTGCATTTCATCGAAACCAATTTTTAATACTTCTGTGATCATTTGTTTGCAATAACCTTTGCCCTTGTTGGCGGCGTCCCCAATGAGTACTCTGCTTATTCTGGCACTTTTATTTTTTCTGCTGATGCCACCCAATGAAATATGACCAATGGTTTCACCGGTTTCTGTTTCCACAGCTTTGTATACCAGTGCACCTGAAGTATTCAAATCATTGGTATCACCCAAGTACCATTCCATACTGCTTTGGGTGAGGGGGAAACTAAATAGGGAACCCGACCAACTGATGAGCAATGATTCTGTGTCGATCCATTGCATGAGTTGTTCAAAATCATCTTTGGTAAAAAATTCCAATTTGATCATAACGGGTTAAAATAAATTGATGGCTATAAAAATGCTGGGCAAATGTAAATGAACGCCCATCAATCGAAGAAAAATTTTTATTAGAGCGCTTGTTTCATGAGAGGTGCCAACAAAGCCGCCCATCGACCGTATTGTATGCCGGATGGATGCAGTCCATCCGAAGCATGTAGACTTTGATTGGTTCTGCCTTCTCTAGATATGGGAGTGATATCGATGTAGGTTACGCCAGCTGCTGTGGTAATAGTTTTATTGATAGCATTGAACTCATTAATCTGTTGAGAAATATAGGCAGTATCGCTGTTGATGGCATAAGGGGTAACGGAATAGTCTGGAATAGACAATACAAATACCCGATTTCGTCTGTTTCCTGCGTAGGCAATGGAGCGGTTGAGCAGGGTCGTAAACTCTGCTCTGTATTCATCTTTGCTTCTTCCTTGAAACTGGTTGTTGACGCCAATGAGTAAGGTTACAAAATCGAATCCATTTCCGGGATTGTTAAAGTTAAGCGCATCCAGCAGGTTCCCTGTTGTCCAACCGGTAGTGGCTACTACAGTTAGTTGTTGAATGGTGACTTGCTCGTTTGCCAATAGCAATGTTGCTTGCACTGGAAAACGTTGATTGGTGGGTACAGATTGACCAATGGTATAAGAATCGCCCAATGCGAGGTATTTGTAGGTTGGCGGAGGCGGGGGTACACTATCGATGGGAATTGGAATAATGGGTTCTGTGATGATTTGCTTCTCTGTGCAAGCAGAAAACAACAACATCATCAACAAAGAAAATAAGCTGATGTAGGAAGCGATGTAGTTTTTTGTTAGACCCATCTTTTATAAGTATGCTATTTTGAATTGGAATGTTTGTAAATATTACAACAGTATTCTCTGACAAATGTTAAAAAACACGAATCACTTTCACAAAACGAGGTATAAAATAACTATTGAGTGAACTGATCATTACCCCTTTTCCACCCCCAGAAGCTGCATGAATGAAAAATACATCCTGTTGGGTATTTTTAGTAACAATACCCATATGCCCTACCACGCCCGACTTCGCATCGCTCCCTGTAAATAAAATCAAGTCGCCCTCTTTGCTATCTTTAATGGGAACTTCTTTACCTGCATTGGTAAAATCGACCGTAGTTCTAGGCACTTTTACGTTAAAATGATTGAACACATAATTGATGAAACCAGAACAATCGAAACCGTTTTCCTTTTTCATTGATCCATATTTGTAAGGCACCCCCAACAATGTTTTAGAAAACTGAACAACAGCACCAGCGCTTACATTTTTGGTATCGATTTTTATGGCTGGAACTTCCTTTTTAATTACTACACTGCTCTTCATCGATGCTAGGGTTCGGGAGGTGCTGCTGACAGATTTTTTACTACTGCTACAAGCGCTCATCAAAAACAATAGAGATAGCAATAATGCGCAACAAAAAGGGAGTGATTGATATTTTCGCAATAGATATACCATTATAACCTGCGGATGTTGATGATACGAATTTTGTCTATAAAACTTTCTCCATTGCTTTTTTTGTTTTGAATTTTAGACAGCACATCCATTCCTTCTACCACATTTCCGAAAGCGGCATAGCCTAAACCATCGGAGCCTACCCGGCTGCTGCTGTCAAATTGTTGTTGGTCGCCCACACAAATAAAAAATTCGGTAGTTGCTGAACCGGGGGTAGTTCTTGCCATAGAAATGGTACCGCTTGTGTGGGACAAACCCGTTACCCTTGGCGACTCATGTTCGGTACCCTTCAACTGTTGATGAAGAGCTGGGTTGCTGTGAAAAATACCCCCTTGAATTAAACCCGTATTGTACTCCGCTGGTACGTTTTCGTTTTTTAAAACACGGTAAAAATTACTCTCCTTGTAATACCCTGCTTCTGCATACTTTATAAAAGCAGCCACGGTTTTGGGTGCTTTATCGGGAAACAACTGTAGGGTAATGTTGCCTTGTACGGTTTCAATTTCGATATGGGGATCGTTGGCAGCATATTGTTTGCAGGAAGGGCAACAAAACCAAAGCAAGGATATCAAGAACAAATTTTTCATAGCAGCAAATTAATCTATTTTACAAAGCCAATTACCCTTCAAATTTTTTGATATTTATTGGTTCATTTACCAATAATTATAGGACATTTGGCAAAATATTTTACCATATGATGATAGAAGTTTTAAAATCGAAAGTACACCGTGCCGTTATTACCGAAGCCAACCTCAATTATGTAGGTAGTTTAACCCTTGATGAGGACCTGATGGATGCCGTTCAATTAATTGAAAACGAAAAAATTCAAGTGGTAAACGTTAACAACGGCGAAAGAATAGAAACTTATGTAATTAAAGGAAAAAGAGGAAGCGGGGTGGTTTGCCTCAATGGACCAGCTGCCCGAAAAGGCGCAGAGGGCGATGTAGTGATCATTATCTCTTATGCTACCATCGATTTTGAAGAAGCCAAAACTTTTCAACCTTGGATCGTTTTTCCAAAAGATGGCAACAAGCTTTAAATAGTTTCTATCCATTTTATTGGAGCCAAATACTTTTAGCATCCGAAGCTTATAACTTCGGATGTTTTATATCCAACCACCCGCATTCTGTATTACATTTTCCCTGCCTCATCGTTTCTATTGATCCTTTATTTTTCCTGCAATGGTTACCAGTATTGATTAAGAAGGATGGCGTAAGTGTAACATAGTTCAGTACCATAAAAACAGTTTATTTTTCATCATCTCCAATTCAGCTGTAATAAAGGAGCGATTCCCATCAAGGGAAATTAAAACCACAAAGTATTATATAGTAGTAAATATTTTAAGCATTGTTAAGCAAAACCTAAGAGGCACAAGATTTGGATATATGAAGAAAAACAATTCAAATGACAGAAAATAAAGACCTCTTATTTATAGCCGAAAGAATGAAAGCTATTGATGTTTGCCTGATGAACACCATGAAAGAAAATGAAAGAGGATTTGATAGCCGTCCCATGAGTAACAATGCAGCAGTAACTTTCAGTGGCAGCTGCTATTTTTTTACCAGTGATAAAACAGAGATGGTTTCTCAACTTAAAAAAAACGATGCAGTATCGTTGAGTTTTTGTGGTGCTGAAATGGAATTTATTCATTTGGATGGTGTAGCTCATATTGCCAACGAAATTGCTGATATGGAGCCACATTGGAATGAATCGCTTACCCAATGGTTTTTACAAGGATTAAAAACACCGGGCATTTGTATGATTATGGTGAATGCCAATACGATCAAATACTGGCACAATGATAAAAACATGGAGATCCATTTTTAAGCTTATTCCGAAAACAAACCAAGCTAATTTTAAAAAAGCTTTGCAAGGCTGGTTGTTTTGCATCTTAAATAGTGAGGTAGATGTATCGTACTAATAAAGGGTATCAAAAAATAGATACCCTTCATTGTTTTATAGAAAAAAAGCAAAATGCCCCCAAACATTGGCATTCCTTGTATCTAAATATTGATAGATTTTGATTGCTAAAGTTGATTATTGAAGTTGAGCACTGAAGTATTCTAATAGTTTGTCATCGTTCATTTTATTAGCGGTAGATTCAGCCGTTTCTACATTTTTAAACTGTGCTGTATCGGCAAGAAAATGTATGAATTGTTCCTGCGCCTGGCCAGTACCCGTTACGTGAACGTACTCAGGGTTCAACAAATGAACAGCTATTTCTTTAAAGAATTTTAGTTGAATAGATTGCTCATGATTATTGGCCGTCTTTTCGCTGGAATTAGCACCACTGTGCTCACTTTTCAGTTGAGCCAATACGGCAAGTACGTCCGATTCTTCATTTTCGTATCCTACAATGGTTGCCTGGTGGTTATCCATCCAAACACCAAATTTCTTCTGTTTTATCATACTATCATTTTAATGTAAGTATCATGCACCAAAAACCATACCGCAAACCCTCCCCTTTTCATCCGCTGAGCTCTCTATTTTAAAAAGCCTATAATGTGACTACCACCATTTTCAAAAAAAAAATAAAATAAAAACGGAATTGAATCGTACATCTACAAATGAATAATACCGATTGAACAAACAATATAGTCCAATGTCGGCTATCGCCTCATTGTACTATTTGTTTGATACCATCGGCATTTACTCCCGAAAGCATTCGGGATAAGATTTATAAAATATTGGCATATTATATAATCATATTGGTATTAGAATTGTGATGATTAAAATTATTACAAAATGCTATAATAAAACGATCAACCCGAAGCTGAAGATGATAGATAGTTGATGCTGAAGTTTCTTACGTCACGCAGGCATGGCAGCAAACCGCGTGTTGGGCGTTCGTACTAAGGTTTCAAAAAGAATTCTGAAATAGTTAAGATAATAGTTCTATCTATTTTCTTTAGTGTTAAAAGGTCTTTATCTCCAGTAATTAAATGTGTAGCTTTTCCATCTATTGATAAGGCTAACAAAAAATTGTCTTTTTCGTCCCTACACAAATCAATGATTGTGGTGACTTCAACAAATTCTGCTTTGTCTTTTATTTTTATTAGTAGTCTTTCAAGATCTGATAGTGTAAAGTATTTTTTGAATATTGGTCTCGTCGCAACATCTATGAATTCACCAATTAATTCT
>JBIIPY010000111.1:0-8303 GCA_044342365.1 Ferruginibacter sp.
TGACAATCCTGTAAACCTTGTTGGCTACCTCAGTCGCGAACAATACGGAGATTGGCCCATCTTATACGGACAGGATTTTACAGCCGAAATAGTGGATACTGATGTGCAGGAAACTTACATCAAAAGCAACGGCCGTTACGAAAAAAATGGCCGAAAAGTTTCTTATGTTTATGCACCCGAAGACAAACATTTGTTCCCTAGAATGTGGGACCAAAGTAATGACCAGGGGCATGCAGATTATTATGCTAGCTGGGCCGGTATTGGCAAAGACCAACAAGGTGCATATGAACGCAAACCCACTATGGGTGAGAACATTGCATTCGCTTTCGACTACCAAGTAAACTGGATGTACTGGCGTTATTTCATGTGGAATTTTGCCGGAAAACAAAATGATGTACAAGGTACAAACATGGATAATGTGAGAGATGGCAACTGGAAAACAGGCATTGGCTTTTATGATAATTTAAGATTAGGCAACCAGGATACACTCCCAGATACGCTCAAAAACAACAAGGCCAATAACAATTATTACGCTTTGCCTTTCATTTTAGGTTTGCTTGGTCTAATGTATCATATCAGAAAAGATGGTAGAGACGCCCTTGTGGTTGGTCTTTTGTTTTTCTTTACCGGCCTTGCCATCGTATTTTACCTGAACCAAGCTGGTAACCAACCAAGGGAAAGGGATTACGCTTTTGTGGGATCATTTTATGCATTTGCATTCTGGATTGGTATAGGCGTATTGTGGGTGAGAGACTTGCTAATGCCAGTAGCCAAAAACCTGAAGACCTCCAGCATTATTGCCGGGGTAGTTTGTCTGTTATTGGTTCCTGTTATTATGGCAAGCCAGGGTTGGGATGATCATGACAGAAGTCGGAAAACATTGGCGCCAGATTTGGCTAGAAACTATTTGGAAAGCTGCGCCCCCAATGCGATCCTCATCTCCTTTGGTGACAACGATACGTATCCATTGTGGTATGCACAGGAAGTAGAAGGCGTGAGAAGAGATGTTCGAGTAATCAACAGTAGTTTGTTGGGTACCGATTGGTACATCAACCAGCTTCGTTATAAATTAAACGAAAGCGACCCTATTGATCCAATATGGAACGAAGCGCAAATTGAAGGACCGAACAGAGATGTAGTATATGCCCCAGAACGCATTTATGGTGCAAACAATCCTATGACTGGTCAATACTACGCCAAAGCAGGTATTGCAGATCCCAATCAACCAATGGATCTGTATAGCATGATGAAAGATTTTGCAGGAAGTGATGATCCCAACAAATCTCAGGTAGGCCAGGATGGCAATACTTTAAATTTGTTCCCAACCAGAAAAGTATATGTTCCGGTAGATGTGAATTTGGTGAAAAGTAATGGTACCGTAAACGCTAAAGACAGTGTTTTGAGTGCCATCGCATTTGAGATACCAAAATCTGTTTTGTATAAAAACGATGCAGCAATTTTAAACATCATAGCAGCCAATAAGTGGAAACGCCCTATTTATTTCACATCGCCTTACCAGGAATTAGGATTTCAGTCTTATCTGCGCCAGGATGGTTTAAGCTATCGTTTGGTACCAGTAGCCAACAGCGAAATAAACCAAGATTGGATGAAAAAAAATTTAATGGACAAATTTAAGTTTGGCAATGCAGATAAACAGGGTGTGTATTTTGACGAAGAAAATCGCAGACACCTTAACAGCATCCGTGCAGCGTATGCGCAGGCCGCCATCAATTTTGCTCAATCGGGTAGAAAAGAAGAAGCCAAACAATTCCTGAACAAATGCGATAAAATGATGGACCCTTCCAACATGCCGTACGGTTTGGTTAGCAGAAACCAACAACACAACCAAACCTCCCTCATGTTTGTGTATGGTGCTTATTTATCAGGTGAAACAGCAATGGCACAAAAATCGGGTGCAGCACTGAAAAAAGACATGGAGCAGCAACAAGCCTATTATGCAGGATTGTCGGAAAACAAAAGGTTTGCCCTAGATTATGAAATACAGCGCAACGAAAATTTATTGAAAAGTTTATTGGCCATGGAACAGGAATTTGCCAATAAACCAGCCATCAACCCAGAAATGATTGGACCAGCACAAACTACCCCGCCACCAGCAAAGTAGGAATTGCCAGATCAACCGTAATAGTCTTTTAATGCAATGCATTCAGAGACCTGCCTCACCGGCAGGTCTTTTTTATTCAACAAACAAACCAAACAACCAGAGAATTTGTTATGTAAATTGTGCCTTGTACGAGGTTTGAATACAATTGAGCCCTACAAACTCCTATATTACCTTTTGAAATAGAACAATATGCGCGGTTTTAATTTTTCCAAATACAATCCTTTAGAGAATGCCAAATCTAAATTTGAGCAATTACTCGATTTATTCATGCAACTGCTCACTTACACCAGTGGCGACTTTAACGAAGCCATGCAATGGATGAATGAGCTTGACAAACAATACAAACTCACCGATAACGATTATGGGATGGGCGATTTTCTGGAAGATTTGAAAAGCAAGGGCTACATCGACGAAAAAACACCAGATGGAACCATAAAAATTACACCGAAAACAGAACAGGGCATTCGCAAAAAAAGTTTGGAAGAAATATTCGGCAAACTCAAAAAAACAAAAGCAGGGAACCACCATACTTTTAAACCCGGCGGTGGTGATGAAATTAATCCTGAAACAAGGCCTTTTCAGTTTGGTGATACCATGGAGCAAATTGATTTTACCAGCAGCATTCGCAATGCGCAAATCAATCATGGTATAGATGGTTTTAAAATGCAGGAAGATGATTTGGAAATCAGGGAAACAGATTTCAAATCGCAAACTTCTACTGTGTTGATGATCGATATTTCGCATTCCATGATCTTGTATGGTGAAGACAGAATTACGCCCGCAAAAAAAGTAGCAATGGCGCTGAGCGAACTCATCAAAACAAAATACCCAAAAGATACTTTAGACATTGTGGTGTTTGGTAATGATGCCTGGACCATTGAGGTGAAAGATCTTCCTTATTTACAAGTAGGACCGTATCATACCAACACGGTGGCTGGACTAGAGTTGGCGATGGACATTCTTAGAAGAAGAAAAAATCCCAACAAACAAATTTTTATGATCACCGATGGCAAACCCACTTGCCTCAAACAAGGGAACAAATATTACAAAAACAGTTTTGGGGTAGATCGAAAAATTTTAAACCGTTGCCTGAGTTTGGCTACCCAATGCAAAAAACTAAAAATTCCAGTTACCACTTTTATGATAGCGAGTGATCCCTACTTACAAAAATTTGTACAGGAATTTACAGAAACCAATAACGGCAAAGCTTTTTTTGCTTCGCTCGACAAACTAGGCGCTTTCATTTTTAAGGACTTTGAAAGTGGCAGAAGAAAAACCGTTTTTTAATTTATTCATTACATCAATCAGACCGAACTTATAATGGCAAAAACAGCAACAAAAACACCCCTGGCAACTACCCTCGGAGAACTCAAACAATCTGGCTACCAACCAAAGTCTATCAAAGAAGAGATCAGACAAAACTTGATTAAAAAAATTACTGCGAAAGAAAATCCTTTCCCCGGCATCTTGGGTTATGAAGATTCTGTAATACCAGATACCGAAAGGGCACTGCTGAGCAGACACAATATTTTATTTCTTGGTCTACGCGGCCAAGCGAAAACGCGAATGGCACGTCAGATGACAGGTTTATTGGATGAATACATTCCTGTAGTTGCGGGAAGTGAAATCAACGACGATCCATTTAAACCCATTTCGAGATATGCAGTAGACTTAATTTCAGCTAAGGGAGATGACACCCCTATTGTTTGGTTACACAGTAGCCAACGTTATGGCGAAAAATTAGCCACCCCAGATGTGAGTGTAGCAGATTTAATTGGCGATATCGATCCCATCAAAGCAGCCAATTTAAAACTGAGTTTTGCAGACGAAGGTGTTTTGCATTTTGGTATTATTCCAAGAAGCAATCGTTGCATTTTTGTGATCAACGAACTACCCGATCTGCAGGCACGCATCCAGGTTTCCTTGTTTAACATCTTGGAAGAAGGTGATCTACAAATTCGTGGATTTAAACTGCGTTTACCCCTCGACGTTATGTTTGTGTTCACAGCCAATCCGGAAGATTATACCAATCGTGGTAGTATTGTAACGCCGCTAAAAGACCGGATCGAAAGTCAGATATTAACACACTATCCTAAATCTGTTGAAACAGCTTTGAGTATTACTGAACAGGAAGCCGACATTAGCTCCGAACAAAAAGAAAAAGTTACCATCAGCGATCTCATCAAAAGATTGATTGAACAAGTAGCTTTTGAAGCGAGAGAAAGTGAGATGGTAGATAAAAAAAGTGGGGTGAGTGCCAGGTTAACGATTGCAGCGTACGAAAATGCAGTAAGTGCAGCAGAAAGAAGGGCTATCATTAATGGAGAAGAAAACACACAAGTTTGGTTGAGCGATCTTACAGGAATTATTCCTTCCATTACCGGAAAAATTGAATTGGTGTATGAAGGAGAACAAGAAGGGCCTTACCAAGTTTCAGTTAATTTGGTAGAACGTGCTATCAGAAACCAGTTCACCCAATACTTTCCGAGCCCGGAAACGCTGAAGAAAAGAAAAACAGCAGATAAGCCTACAGAAAATCCATACAAAGCCATCATCTCTTGGTTTGACAGTGGCAATAGTCTTGACTTGTTTCTAGAAACAAAAGACGAAGACAAGATGCAGTTGCTTTACAAAGTAAGTGGGCTGCATGCGCTGGTAAAAAAACACTTTCATACCGGCAACGAAAAAGAAACAGCCTTACTCATGGAGTTGGTACTGCACGGATTGGCAGCACATTCGCTCATCAGTAAAAAAGTAATTGATGGTAAAATTGAGTTCAAAGATTTGATGGGTAGCATGCTAAACATGAGCAATGAACATTTTGATGAAGAAGATTTTAATGAAGAAGATTACAACTAACCAAGATGGGTTGATCAACATCAACCCTATAATAAATCATCAACCCACAGCAACTGTTTCATTTATTTGAAACGGTTTTTTTATAATATGCAATAACCAACATGTATATGCAAAAAGCACTTTAATACCGATTTGACAAACAATATAGTCCAATATCGGCTATCGCCTTATTGTACTATTTGTTTGATACCATCGGCATTTACTCCCGAAAGCATTCGGGAGAAGATTTATAAAATATTGGCATATTATATAAATCACATTGGTATAAAAAGGGTACGGATTAATGAGTGCCCGCTTAAAGGCATCAATAAATATTATTTTTTTCTAACGCTCACAGCAATTCTTCTGTCTTTCTTCTTTTCTTCATCTGGTGCATCAGCAGCTGCTTTGGCATACTGTGATCCATATCCTTCGCCTCCAAGAGATTGCATTTCACTTGCCCCGGCCATTTTTACGGCAGCGTTCACTGCATCGGCTCTTTCTTGGCTAAGTTTTAAATTAGCAGCAGCGTCTCCGGTTACGTCTGTGTACCCACCATATTTTACTTGTACATTGGGGTAAGCCTTCAAAATGGCGGCTATATTGTTTACCTGTGCCTGACTTTCAGCAGTAATTTTTGCACTAGCGGTTTCAAAATTCAGGTTATCAAAATCAAACCAAACATCTTTACCTGCTGTGCTATTGGCATCGTTTAAAAATGCAACCAACTTATCTTCGATGCCACCTTTTAATGCATTTAATTCGGTTCCATCTGGTAATTTCACATAGAAAGATTCTACTACTGTTGTAATCGCTTTTGGGGTATCAACAATAGCAGGAGCTGTTGTTACTGTAGGAACTACGTCCTTATTGCATCCTTTTAAAAAGTACCAAAGTAAACTAATACCCAACAGTCCCAATATTACCGGCAATAACCAATTATTGGTAGATTTTTTCGGCTCCTCATAATGTGCTGCTTTTTTTAATGTTTCGGCAACCCTAACCGGGCTTCCATCAAAAATATTGGATAAATTGACACCAGCCGGCATTGCATTGGTTATTTGAGATTTTTGTCCTGTAAGCCAGCTCAGAATTCCAGATCCTGATAAATTGTTGGTGAGTGCATGCTTGCCAATAAAACTTAAAGCTATGGGCGCTACAGCGCTTAAGATAGAACCTGCAGTGGATGGCTTTACTCCTGAAAAACTTGAAATAAGGGTTGTTAATCCACCTACCTTGTTGCCAAATAAGCTTGATAAAAGGCCGGCGCCAGAACTTAATGAATTGCCTGAACCTCCACCATTGAATAAACCACCGAGGTTATCGAGTATACCACTATTGGCAGCTTGCTTGGAGAGGGCTAAAAGGTTGCTTCCTCCATCTGAACCAGCCGTACTCATAATTCCGGAAAGCATAGAGGGAATACCTGCTGATACCGCTTTGGAAATACTTTCTTCATTCTCACCCAAAGATGATGCTGCATTTCTGATTAAGTCGTTGTTAAATGCCCCTGTTAAGGAGTCGAGAAGATTTGTTGACATATTAATTGATTTAAAAGTTTACAAAATTTTGCCCTACACAATTGGCAGTTCAGAAATTGATGGTCCATCATTGGATGAAAGGACAAAAATTTTTAACTGCCGGGATTGCCGGGTCTATTTTACGTTCATCTGAGTTTGTTTAAATTGGGCGACCAACCGTTACAAGTCAGATACTAGAGCGTAAGATGTGAGAATAATTGCATTTATAAAAATTTCAAGCTACCCTTCCTGTATCGTTTTATAACTTTATATGTTGCATTTTATAATTTTTATACGTTTCAAAGGAAAAAGATTGTTTGCCAGCGTGCATTTCAGAAAGGAAGTGTGGATTTGTATTAATGGAATTTTTTGACATATTCTGAAGGAAATTGCCGGTTATTTGTTTGAAATGATTGAAAAAAGTACTGCGGCTACTAACCCAGATGCGGAAGCAATTGCCTCAATGACATACTATTTTTACTTTCAACGTTTTTACTTTTTATAAATAGACTTCCCTTCTTTAATGGTTTCCATTACTTTTACATTCTTAATATCCAAGGGAGCTACTTTCAAAGGATTCTTATCTAATATTACCATGTCCGCTAGCTTGCCCGCTTTTAAACTTCCTTTAGTATTTTCTTCGAAATACTGATAAGCACCATTGATGGTAAGTGCTTTCAACCCACGATAGACATCAATGCGTTGGGCCTCTCCCACTACGACATTATTGCGGGAAAGTCGGTTTACTGAAGTCCACAATAAAAATAATTGGTCCATTGGCGTTACACTGGCGTCGGTATGGTTAGTTGCAATGATATCCATGGCCATGGCCGACTTCATAGGGCTGAGAAAACTCGCTCTTTCCATACCCAAATTGGCAATATGCACATCGCCCCAATAAAAAGTGTGGTTGGTAAAAAAGCTTGGCAACATTTTATATTTCTTATAAGTAGCGAGTTGGTCGGGCCGCATGATTTGAGAATGAATAATTACCGTACGCCGATCTGAAGTACTATCATTCAATTTTCGCATGGCATATTCATGGCCACTAATCATCATATCAATGGAGGCGTCGCCATTGCAATGCGAATACAGTTGCACTTTGTTGCTATAGCAACCTAACATCAGTTCATTGATTTGTTCCTGAGTAAGATTGGGAAAGCCTTTACAGTCGTGGCTGCAACCCGGTACAGGAGTTAAATAGGGTTTTGTAAGAAAAGCAGTTTTCCCCTGTGGCGAACCATCAGTGGCAATTTTTAACCCACAATATTTTAGGTGATTGTTAAAAACACCCCAGGTAATTTTTCCGGTTCCCAATAACTCTTTAGCCATTTGAAAAGAAGGGGCTGCTTCCAAATCGATGAATAGCAGGTTGGCAGCCGCAGCTTTTGCCAGTAAAGGCATTTTTTCTGGAGTCA
Organism: Ferruginibacter sp.; assembly: GCA_044342365.1. Taxonomy (GTDB): domain Bacteria; phylum Bacteroidota; class Bacteroidia; order Chitinophagales; family Chitinophagaceae; genus Ferruginibacter. Next base: position 7,899 of record JBIIPY010000111.1, read on the forward strand.
CTAAATGTTCTGCAGCGGTGGTTACGCCACAACTGGCATAATATTCCTGTGCGGCTTTTATTTTTTTAAATTCCTGTTCATCCGATAACAACGATTTGGTTAAGGGCATAAAAGATACCATCGCCATTTCCTGCACAAGACCTTCCAATTCGTTGCTTCCTTTTTTACGAATAAATGTACCACCGGTAGGGTCTTTTGTTGCAGCTGATACATTTGCCAGTTTAAAGGCAAGTGTATTGGCTACCAGCATATGGCCCGATGTGTGAATCAAAATCACGGGATTGGTTGGAAAAGCAGCATCCAGTTCTGCTGCAGTGGGATGCCTTTTTTCACTTAAAAAGTCCTGGTCATATCCCCAGCCAATCAGCAAAGAAGTATCACTAAATTGTTGTTTTGTTTTCAATT
>JBIIPY010000097.1:0-10031 GCA_044342365.1 Ferruginibacter sp.
TGACCGACTAATTTTAGTTCCGTATTTTTGCTCATGTTATAAATTGTTTGTCGTAAAACAAATCTACAACATAAGTGGGTCCCCTCAAAGGGACCTATTTTTTCATCTTTTTGATTAGTTTAGTCGTTCACTAGTATTTTTTTTATAATTTTGTAAAAAATTTTAAAATTTATGAAAAAGAAAATGTTTGTTTTCGCGGTCATGTTTATTGCTTTAGCAACCAATGCAATTTCTCAGGACGTTGTAATAAATAAACAAGATGTTGAAAAAAGTAAAACAAAAAGTGGTAGGTTCAAGCCTGGAGTAGGCCTTACCCTTACCGACTGGTCGAATGACGCAAATGGTGACGTGCAAGGGAAGGCTGGCTGGCTGCTGGGGGCAAGTGCACAGTTTGGCAAAAAAGTTTATTTTGAGCCGGGTGTTTTTTATGTAGGGAAAAACACTGAAGTAACTTCAATTACTCCTGGTGGTTCATTGCCTAGCACTATTAAAGCAGAACTTAATGGCATAAGAGTACCTGTATCAGTTGGCTTAGAACTTTTGGGCAGTGCAAACTCGTCCTTAGGTCTTCGTGCTTTTGGCGGCGCATCAGCTTTCTTTCTTACCAGTGTTGGTGATGGATTAAATAAAGACGACTTTTCAAAAAGTAATTTTGGTGTTCATGCAGGTGCGGGTATCGACATTTCAATTTTTTACCTCGATGCATCATACGAGTGGTCATTAACTAACATACAGGAAAACGTTGGTGCTATTGACTTTGGTAAAACAAGAGGGTTTTATTTAACAGCTGGGATTAGATTTTAAATAAATCTGTAGTGTTTACTTTTTGAGAATGCGGCTGTAAATAATTTTTATAACCATTAAAAGCATGTTAAAAGTTTTGAGGCTAAATAGCAGGTGGTTTAAAAAAAGCTGTTTTTTGAGTTAAAACAGTAAATAATTATGATACTATAAAAGGCATAGAGTTAAATCCTATGCCTTTTATGTGCTATAAAGTCAAATAAAAATTTGTTTTTAAAATAGTGCAGGAAAGAGATGGCATTTGAAAAACAGTCAGCCCTGCAACAGAAGCCAAATAGAATTAGTGATGTTTAAATTTAGTACAGAATCCCATTATAAAACGGTCAAGCCGAAGCTGATAGATAGTTGAAGCCGAAGTTTCTTCCGTCCAGACGGCATAGCAGAAAACCGCTTTGGCTGCCGTAAATTTTAGGAGTGATTCCATTTTGTGTTAATAAACATAAATTCCTTTGTAATATTTATTATTCAATATGTCTCTAACCCTCACTATTGTTGGATAATTTCTAGAGTTATATATGTATTGAAATGAGTTATTAAAGTTGTCTAACCCTGGCGTCTGCGGATTGAAAATCTTTGTCTCGGATAATATATTATTTCTTTGCGGTAAACTTTGAAATGGGGCAAATGTAAATATAGGAGAAGATTCTATTAGTACATTTACCAAAAAATTCGGTACTATTTTATAAAATGGGTTGATTTTATTGTCGTAAGAAATGTTTGAATTTGCCGTTTCTGTAAGCACATAATTTGCCCCACTTAGTACAAAAAGAGAATCTTTTACATTTAATAAATTTCCATTATTTTCTCTTTGCATAATAAAATTATTATATTCAAATTGGTTACCATTACTTCTGACAATTACAGTTCCATTGGGATTGGATGAGCTTGGATAGGACAAATAAAAATTGCCTACGGTATTATTAACAGAATATTCATAAGAAAGAATGGAATCTGTTAACACTTTATTTAAAGGGGAATAGTTAAAATATTCTATTGTTGAATCGCCATAAATCCCAATTGAATGAACTTTTCTTTTACTCATTAATGTATCGGTTCCATTATAATAGTTATACGTATAGAATGAATCTATTCCATCACTCCCTTTAAATGATGTACACCTTTGCAAATTGTCATAAAAAAATGCGTATCTAAATATTGTATCGTTAGGTGCATTAAGTGTTGTATCTAAAACGATAAATTTTTTTAACAAGAAAGCTGAGTCAGAAGGAGGCGGTGTGGGATTTGTCTCACCTTCTATACTGATCTCTTTCTGGCAAGAAATGATAAACACTGTTAATGTAATAAAGATTGTAATGTACTTTTTCATTGTGAATTTATTTAGAGTCTGTTTTATGGCATCCAACGAGCAGGCTTTTCGCAGTTTGGATAATCTGTGATCCTTCTGCTGGCTTGGCCACTAAAGACACGATTAGCTAAAGGCAAATTACTACATTTGATTAGCAATACAAAAAGTTGAAGGGCCAAAGGTGGAAGCCCAAATTGCACAAAGCTTAGTTATAAGCAGCCGTTTTTGTCAATATTTTCATTTTGTTTCTTTCAGTATTATTTAATCTTAAGTTAATAAGGGCTTGTTATAAAATTTGATTCAAAACTTAGTGAAAAAGGCGATGATACCTTAAAGAATGGAACAACAAAATTTTTCTTAAACCAGGCAGTTTGCATCGGGTATGTTACCCAACCTTTACCAATTTCTTCTTTTTCAATTTCTACTTTATTAACCTCTCCTGTAGAAAGATTAATTTTAAGTGAATAAGTCTTGTAGGAAGCTAAACCTGAATTTTCGCAAGTAATAGCCCACAAATAATCGCCCAACAGATGTACAGATATGCCTTCGCTAGATTCAAGGAAAGTTGCAAATTTTTTGTCGATAACAATTTCTCGTTCTATTTCAAAGTTTATTTTGTTATATATACTAATAATACTTCCTTCTCTAAAATAAGTTGTAGCTTCCCCCTTGCCGCCAAAACTGTATGATTTAATTTCTTTTACTACAACAACTCTCTTAGAGTCGGCGAGAATCTGCACTGGTTCTAAGTTCTCAATATCTGCAAAATTTTTTCCTTTCGCTTCTTCATTAACATTTTTTAAAGTTTGACGATAATCTTTATTTAGTATAATTTCTCCACTAGCAATAATTTTATTTATACTAAAATCAAATTTAATTGTATTTAGCACTTTCTTTTTGTTGGTGTTGTTACAAGTAGTTGTAATAATAACACTTTGTTGATTATCCTTTTCGTTTTTAATAACACAGTTAAAAAAAGGATTTTTGTCATTAACTGAAAAAGGAGTGGATAGCTTCTTCAAAAAAAATCCTGTACTATCAAATTTTTCTACTGTTATTAAATCATTAGTAAAGGAGCATATATAGATATTTTTAGTTTCATCTGCAACTGCACCTGCAAAATAAGAGTTCGCTGCTACAGTTTTTATATTAATATAGTTGGGTTCTAATTTATCATTTAGTGAAATCAATTTAATAGAAGACGACTCTAAAAACTTTGTATCATAAATTGATGGACCCAAAAAGGCAAACCCTTCTTCGTAATTTGTATTACGAAATAATATATAGCAAAAATTATTATTTGGGTCATTTAATAAAGTGGATGAAATTCTATTAGAACCCTCTTTTTTAAAAATACTCCCTTCTTTTAAAATTGAGCAAGATTTTTTATTAATTATCATAGCCATATATCCTATAGTTTTCAATTTTTTCTGTTCTGCCCCTATGACTATAACATTATCCCCCATTATTCCTAGATCAATTGGAATTGAATTAATAGCTTGCTCTTTGGTCATTACTCCTTTGTTATTCATGATGCTAACACCATATTCATCTCTGTTATACTTTAGAGTAGAAAAAGAAAGATTGTCATTAATTTCCAATTGAGATAAAATCTTAAAATTTTGACTATGCACTAAAGTATAGTTAAAAAAAGCAATAAATAAGAGAAATGAAATTTTCATAGGATTGTCTATTTTAATTTATTGTATTTTTTATTTAACCTAATTAACAATTTGATAAATGTTATAATAACTAAATTTCATTGCATGTTTGAGTTGCCGTATAAATGACCGCTTACAAGCAGTCTTTGCGCAGTTTGGATAATCTGTGATCCTTCTGCTGGCTTGGCCACTAAAGACACGATTAGCTAAAGCCAAATTACTACATTTGATTAGCAATACCAAAAGTTGAAGTGCCAAAGGTGGAAGCCCAAATTGCAAAAAAGCCTATTTTAGCGGCATGTGCTATTTTGAAGAATCAGTTATTTTACCTGACGCTTCCAATTCTTCAATCGTTTTCTTTGCATTCGCCAAACGAATGGCTTTGTTTTTCTCTACCAATTTGTTAATTGACCAGTGCTCTAACTTATGGTGCAAAGGCACTATTAAGGCAGCAATTGCAACCAATGCAAGCAACATTAAAGCAGGCGTATGATTCGTAACTTTTTCTAAAAAGGGATGGATGAGTAAATTGATAAATTCAAACACCATCAATAGCACTACTACACTTAAAAACTCCACTACTTTGTGGCTTACGAGAATGCTTCTACTGAGTAACAAAAATAAAATGATAAAGGTTAGAATACCAATAGCTGTAATAGCCATTTGGATATTGTGGCTGCGATCTACTTTTTGCTTTTGTAATTCAGATTGTTGTTCCTGTTCTTTTAAATTTTGCTCAAAAGTTAAGTCTTTTCAATAGTGGAAGATTTATCTCTATTGTATAAACTATCATTTGTTGTTATGTACATGCTTTGATAGTAATAAGCACTATCTATCTGAACTTTGTTTTGAAATAATTCCGACAGTAATTTTGTCAGATCTCTCTTCCCTTTTAAATAGTTGATTTTTTCAGATACCTGTAATGCTTTATTAGCATGATAAATAGCAGAGTCAAAATCATTAAAGCTTTTAAAACAATTTGCCAGCCCCAAGTAAGAATTAACTTTGGGCCTGTTTCCTAAAAACCCATTTCGTTCAAGCAATGATTTATTAAGAGCAGTCTGATAATAAGCTTTGGCAATGGCGTAATTGTTTCAGAAATATTATTTCCATTAATTAATAACTAAAGTTTGGGATTCTTCATTCCAACAAACCAGTTGAGCGGCTCTAAATGGTTGAATTGTGCAAAAGCTTTTACACAAATAAAACTTACAAGCACAAAAACCGAAAACAGTTTCCTTCTATTCACAAAGAGATTTCTATTTTAATATTCTGCAATTTAAAATTTTAATATCCCTCCTGCAGAAATTTCTTTATGGCTTATTTTAAAGCCATTCATTAGATTATCATTCAGCAGAACTGATTTGCTGTTTTTGTTTTTTATCTCCAATACTTTTCCATCATTCAAATAAACAGTTGCGCTTTTCACTTGCGGCCTACCAATTATGTAATCTCCACTTACAGGATTTACCGGATAAAAACCCAGCGTTGAAAAAATATACCAGGCACTCATTTGTCCGCAATCATCATTGCCAATCATACCAGTAGTAGTGTTGTTGTAAAATTCCTTGCAGATTTGGGTGATGAGTTCCCTCCCTCTTTCAGGTTTCTCAGAATACGCATACAGGTATGCAATATGATGGCTCGGTTCATTGCCATGTGCATACTGACCAATCATTGCTTCCTGTCCCAAATGTTTGTTGGGATTCAGTGCTTTGATAGTGAAGAAACTATCTAACAGTGCAGTGAAGTTTTTCTTTCCGCCCAATAACTGCATCATGCCTTCCACATCGTATTGTGCAGGTGTCCAGAAATATTGCCAGGCATTGGCTTCTGTGTAATCACCGGGATTGTTCATGGGCGAAGTTGCCATTAATGGATTGAAAGGCGAACGCCAGTTTCCCTTACTGTCTTTACCACGCATTTGTCTGGTTGTACTGTCGTAGAGATTTTTATAATAATCTGCCCGTTTGTAATAAACAGCAGCAATGTTTTTCTTTCCCATTTTATCAGCCATCAGTGCAATACAATAATCATCCACACCATGTTCCAATGTTCTTGATACGGCTTCGTTATCCAGACTGTCGAATGGATAATAGCCATATTTGTTCAGCAATGTCCAGTTGCTGTTGATATGATTTTCAGTTGTTGATTTTATCATTTGCTGTAAGGCTTCTTCTGCATCAAACTCATTAAAGCCTTTTAAATATGCATCTGCAATTACAGGAATGGCGTGGTTCCCAATCATGCAATAATTATCTTTTCCCCATGCACTCCATATTGGTAAAAAACCTGCTGCTTTGCTGTGTTCAAACATGCTGTTGATAAAACCATTTACTTTTTCGGGAGCAATTAATGTATATAATGGATGGGCAGCCCTGTATGTATCCCATAATGAAAGTGTGGAATAATATTCGCCATTCTTTGCCGTTCTGATGGAATCATCAGTACCTCTGTATTTTCCATCTATATCTGCAATGTTAGATGGCTGAATAAACAGGCGGTACATGCAACTGTAAAATATTTCTTTCTGTTTTTGTTCGGCATCTATTTCAATCCTGCTTAAATAACCGTTCCAAACTTTTTTTGCATTGGCAACAACAGCATTAAAATCCCAGCCGGGCAATTCTTTTTGCAGATTATTTTTTGCCCCTTCAACACTTACGGTTGATAAGGCAATTTTTGTTTGCAGCATTTTATCTTTCAAATCAAAACTCAACACATAACGTGGCGCAGCTTCTTTTGCTTTTCTTTCCAATACTACTGATGAAGCAAATGGTTGATTGAATTGTATAGTAAAGAAATATTTTTTCTCCACCCAGTTTTTAGTATGGCAATAACCACTGATAGTTTTATTGTCTTCAATCTTAACATCACTTTCTAAAACCAAAGAATCCGTTAAGAAACGAAGCCCATGCTGCAAATCAACCAGCAGCTTTGCATTTGATGTTGGATAAGTATAGTGATGTAATGCTACTCTCTCAGTACAAGTTAATTCCACTTTTACTTTATTGTTTAATGTAACCGTATAATATCCTGGTGAAGCTTTCTCTGTTTCCTTCAAATACCTTTCACCAAAATTTTCTTTTCTGTCATCTGTAAAAGGTTGCAATAACACATCTCCAAATTCATTAATGCCGGTTCCGTTTGCTCTTGTTTGTGAGAAGCCAAGAATGATAGAATCTTTGTATTGATAGCCGCTGGTATAATCCCAGCCTTTGTCAACGTTATCAGGCCCTGGCTGTACCATTCCAAAAGGCATGCAAGGGCCTGGGAATGTATGTCCTGTTCCTTCTGTACCGATGAAAGGATTGACGTATTGGGTGTAATCAATTTGCATTATTTCTTTACAGGAAAAAATACAAAGCATCAGTAAGGCAGGTAATATTTTTTTCATTCTATTTATTTTATCTCAAAAACAGCCACTTCATACGGACTCAATACAATGGATTTTTTCTTGACTTCATTTTTACCATACAGCGGTTTATAGCTTTTATGCTCATCTGTAAACACCGTATTTTGTTTTTCATCAGATAGATTTACTGCCACCAGTACTTTTTTATAATTATACGTTCTGTAAAAACTAAACACTTTGTTATTATTATTCACGGCGTTTTCATAAGTGCCATTTGCCAAGGCAGGATTACTTTGTTTCAAACGAATTAGATTTTTATAATAATTGAACAATGAGCTGCTGTCATTCTTTTGTTCTTCTGCAGAAATACCATCATTGGATTTAATGTCGGTCTTATCCCACCAGCCGCCGGTATTTTTGTACCAGGTAGCCATTCCTTTGCCTTCTCCGGATTTGTACCATTCAAATGCAGCACGGCGGGGAATATCATTGCCATCAGTGTTTCCCCAATTACCAATTTTTCCCTGCATGCCAATTTCCTGCCCGTAATAAATGGAAGGAACTCCCCCAATCAGCAGCATTAATGCGGCCGCTAATTTTTGCTTTTCCATGTTTGTTTCCAAAGAAGCAAACCTGTCCATATCATGGTTTTCAATAAAAATGATTTGTTCTTTTCCTTTGGGACATTGTGCCAGAATGGTATCTGCGTTGGTCATTAAAATTTGCTTATCAAAAGATAGAATTGCCTGTTGCAAACCAAAACCAAACATTCTGTCTACACCTGCATTTTTAAAATAGGCAAAGCCATAATCTTTCCAGTCAGATTGCTCAGCCACATTTTTAAGTTTGGGATTAAGTTTTTTTAAATGAGAGAGTAAAGGCTTCCAAAAAACAGCAAACAAATTAGTAAGTGCAGGTTTTCCATCTAAATTATCCATGGCATGATCCAGCCTGAAACCATCTACACCATCATCAAATTTGCCATTTCTATCTGGGTCGGCAAAAAAGGAAAACAATTTTATATTGTAATCCAGTACATTTTTATTTCGAAGGTTCACGGTGGTTACTTTTATAAAAGAACCATCATAACTGTTTAGTTGCCGTAAATCAAATACCATTGTTGCCGGTATATTATGTGCTGCATCATCAAATAGGATATAATCACTATAAGGTGATTGGAGATTACCCACAGCATCTTTCCACCATAAATGTTTTTCAGTTACATACTGGGTTTCCATATCCATATAGACTTTCATTCCCCGTTTATGAATTTCTTTTACCAGCAAAATATATTCCTGCATGGTTCCAAATTCAGCATCAATTTTTTCAAAATCATTTGCAAAATAATTATGGTAGCAATCTGCATCGTATAAGGGCAATAACAGAATAGATGTGACGCCTAAATGCTGCAGATATGGTAATTTTTGCTTTAAGCCGTTTAGGTCGCCCTGCATATCTCCATTGCTATCGTAAAAGCTACGCAGATAAAGATGATACATTACTTCGCCTTTTATACTGCTGTTATTTTTCTGTGCAAAGCTGATGCTGCCTGTAACCAGCAGGAGTGTAATAACTATAATTTTCATTATTCAATATTTAATATTCCATTTTGTAGATGACGGCTGCATAGGGCTGGTATAAATTGTTTTGATAAGGCTGATGGTAATTACTGATTAAAATGCTGGTTTTGTCTACATCTATATCGGTGTTCAATACAGCCTGTTTATCCGAAAAATTTAGAACTACCAATAGTTGCTGATTATCTGATTTTCTGGTATAAGCAAATATTTGATTATTATTACCATCCACCATTTCGAATACACCATATACCAGTGTCAGATTTTTTTTACGTAATTCAACCATGTTTCTGAAATAATTCAATACAGAATCCGGACGTATTTCCTGCTCTTCTACATTAAGCGATTTGTAATTTTCATTTACAGCCAGCCACGGTTTTCCTGATGTAAAGCCAGCTTGTTCTGCATTATTCCATTGCAGAGGCGTTCTGCCATTATCCCTGCTTATTTTGGAATGAGACTTTAAAAAGCCCTGGTAATCTTCCTTTTTTTGTTTTAGCTGATTGTAATAGTTGATGGTATATACATCCTGGTAATTTTCAATGTTGGTGTGATTCGTATTCACCATTCCAATTTCATCACCATTATAAATGTAAGGCGTAGCTCTCATGCTCAATAGAAAAGTGTGCAGCATTTTTGCAGAAAGCTCCCTGAATGCTTCGCTGTCATTTCCAAAACGGCTCGTCATCCTGCTCATGTCGTGATTGCCGAGATAGATTGTTCCCCATCCCTTTTCCGTAAACACTTTATCCCACCTGTTAAATATTTTTTTCCACTCTACCAGATCAAGGTTGGTATCATCAGCGTACATAAAATTTTCTTTGCTGATGCCAAATCCTGTATGGTCAAAATGATAAAAGGTTTGAAGCTCTTTGCGATCTTCGTCCACAAATAGCAACGCATCTTCAATACTTACACCAGAAGCTTCGCCAACATTCATACAATCATATTTAGAAAACACTTCCCTGTTCATTTCCTGTAAATACTCATGAAGGTGTGGTCCCTTTGCATAATAAGAAAACCATTCTCCCACAGGCATGTCTTTTGGTAATTCAGGGAAGGCAGTGTCTTTTGAAATACAGGTAATCACATCGAGACGAAAAAGATCAATACCTTTATCCATCCAGAATTTCATCATATTATAGACTTCTTTTCTTACCTGCGGATTTTCCCATTTCAAATCAGGCTGCTTCTCACTAAAAATATGAAAGTAGTAACTTTTGGTAGCTGCATCATATTTCCATGCATTGCTTTCTTTATCAAAAATACTCCAGCGATATGGTGGCTTGCCGTTTTCTGCATCCCACCAGTGATAAAAATTTCTGTAAGGA
>JBIIPY010000098.1:0-9986 GCA_044342365.1 Ferruginibacter sp.
ATTGTTGTTTTGTTTTCAATTCTTTTAAAGCAGCAATAATATCGGGCACTGAAGCTACTGTGCCTACCGGTGCAGGGCTTAGGTTTGCTTGCATCGTACCATCGGCTATGGTCAATAAGTGGCTATGACCATCAATAAATCCGGGCAGCAATGTTTTGCCTTCCAAATCAATCATGGTATGGCCATCACCGGCAGCTTTCATGGCTTCATCTTTGCTACCCACAAAAAGTATTTTTCCATCTTTAACTACAACCGCTTCAGCATAATTAGCACTATCGCCTTCCATGGTAATGATGTCGCCGCCATAGTATATAGTGGCTTTGGTAGAATCATTGATTGCAGTGGTGGTGGTTTCAGTTGCATTGTTGCAAGCGGCAAAAGCCAAAGCAACACACGCAATAAGGCATACTGTTTTTAACTTCATGTGTTTAGTTTTTACTTTTTATAAATCGACTTTCCTTCCTTGATGGTTTCCAAAACTACAATATCTTTTAACTTCATAGGATCAACCTTCAATGGGTTTTTATCAAGGATCACCAAATCTGCTAGTTTGCCAGCTTTTAAACTACCTTTTCTATCCGATTCATCGTATTGTGCTGCTACGTTTACAGTCATGGCCTGCAAAGCTTGATAAGGCGTTATTCTTTGATCCTGACCAACAAGAGCGCCCCCTCTTGAAATGCGGTTTACCGCACTCCAAAGCATCATCATTTGATCGAGTGGGGCTACCACAAAATCAGTATGGTTGGTAGGTTTCATACCCGCAGCCATGGCATCATGAATGGGGCTGATATATTGTGCTTGTTTCAATCCACGGTTTTTAAGGTGTACTTCGTAAAAGTAGTAAGTATGAAATGTATAGAAGGAAGCACTTAGGCACTAATGATGATGCCACTTCTACACACAATATGACACACCTCTAAACAAACAACTTACATGAAGATCTTATTAAAGGTAAAATAAAAGCTTTTATAAAAGGGTTATTTAAATGCTTACTCAAAAATGTGTTGAAGGATGCAGGTCTTACATACTTTTTAAACAATAAAGTACACAAGATTGTGCCGACGTTATGTTTCATTAGAATGATTGGCATTGTTTTATTATGATAAACATTTCGATCATAATATTGAAACGCAGCAACCACAGAGCTTAACAGTTTTTATTTTTTAACCATTAGTTTTGTTAGAATCCTTTAAAAATAAATACTCCCCTGTTAAAACTTAAAATGTAAAAAGATGAAGATTTTAAAACTGTCTTTTGTTGCTGAACTATTTATTACTGCTTTGCTCACCTCTTGCGAAGGAAATAAAAAAAGTGCGCCAGCATCCATCGTTGTACACAACCAAGTATCTGCTGTTCCTTCAAGTTTTGGAAAAATAAAATTCAACAACGCCTATACGGGTTTCAAGTTTGCAGACACTACTCTTTCTAAATACATCTTTACAAAAAATGGCCCAGTCGATGCAAAATCGGCTATTCCAGTGAGTGGCTTCTACATTACCGCTCTTGAAAATTTTGGTTACAAAGAAGCCGTTAGCTATTTGGTTGAATTAAGTTTAGATTATAGAAATAAAGAAAACGTAGTGTTTGTTTCAGAAATCATGAGAGCATCAGAATATGTAAATAAAAACGCGGCACAGTTTCACCGGTTTACTGTTGAAGAAAAAAATAACATTAAGGCAGATGTTATCCAAGGCATTATATCGAAAGGAAAAAACAGCATCCTCTTTATCGGTTATGGATTAGAAGGCGAAGATCTGAAGGAAAAATTATTGGCTACTTTTAAATCGATTGATATTCAGCAATAATTATTTCCTTAATAGTCAATCATTATTCGACCATAAAAAAAGGCTGATCTTTTTCCAGATCAGCCTTTAAAATATCTATTCGTTGTTTATGCCAAATCAAAACGATCAAGGTGCATTACTTTGCTCCAAGCAGCTACAAAATCATGAACGAATTTTTCATGTGCATCAGCACAACCGTACACTTCAGCCAATGCACGCAATTCTGAATTTGAACCAAAGATCAGGTCTACACGTGTACCTGTCCACTTCAGTTCTCCCGTTTTGCGGTCGTGACCTTCGAATGCAGTTTGGTGTTCAGCAGCAGACTTCCAGCTAATTCCGAGGTCTAACAAATTAACGAAGTAGTCGTTGGTTAATGCTCCCTTGCGGTGGGTGAATACACCCTGTTGGCTGTTACCGAAGTTGGTATCCAATACGCGCAAACCACCTACTAATGCAGTCATTTCGGGTGCAGTAAGGGTTAACAACTGTGCTTTATCGATCAACATTTCTTCTGCAGAAACGGTGAACCTTGTTTTAGCATAATTGCGGAAACCATCTGCTTCTGGCTCTAATACCGCAAATGATTCAACGTCGGTTTGTTCTTGAGTTGCATCTGTGCGTCCAGCTACAAATGGAACTTTTACTTCTACACCAGCGTTTTTAGCCGCTTGTTCAATGGCAGCAGACCCAGCCAATACAATTAGATCAGCCAAAGAAACTTGTTTGCCATTTTGTTGAGCAGCATTGAAGTTAGATTGAATACCAGTTAGAATGTCTAACACTTTACTCAATTGTGTAGGGTTGTTTACTTCCCAATACTTTTGAGGAGCTAGTCTGATGCGTGCACCATTCACACCACCACGTTTGTCGGAGTTGCGGAAAGTAGAAGCTGCAGACCATGCAGTGTACACCAATTCTGAAATGCTTAGACCGGTAGAAAGAATGGTAGCTTTCAAAGCTTCCGCGTCATTTTCATTGATCAACGCATGTGTTACTGGAGGAACAGGATCTTGCCAGATCAATTCTTCTTGTGGAACTTCTGTACCAAGGTATCTTACAATTGGTCCCATATCGCGATGGGTTAATTTAAACCATGCACGAGCAAAAGCATCATTGAATTCTGCTGGATTTTCTAAAAATCTTCTAGAGATTTTCTCATATGCAGGATCTACTCTCAAAGAAAGATCGGTGGTTAACATAAAAGGAGCATGCTTCATTCCTTCTACGTGTGCATCTGGCACCAACCCTACTCCAGCACCATCTTTTGGTTTCCATTGGTGAGCACCGGCCGGACTTTTGCTTAATTCCCATTCGTATCCAAACAAGTTTTCAAAATAGTTATTGCTCCATTGTGTGGGTGTGGTAGTCCATGCACCTTCCAAGCCACTGGTGATGGTGTCTTCGCTGTGTCCTTTACCAAAACTATTTCTCCAACCCATGCTTTGCTCTTCAATGCCAGCGCCTGCAGGCTCTACACCTACGTGAGCCACTGGATCAGCAGCACCGTGTGTTTTTCCTAATGTATGACCACCTGCAATCAATGCAACTGTTTCCTCATCGTTCATCGCCATACGGCCAAATGTTTCGCGGATGTCGCGAGCTGCTGCCAGCGGGTCAGGGTTACCGTTAGGACCTTCTGGATTTACATAAATCAACCCCATTTGTACAGCTGCTAAAGGAGTTTCTAAATCGCGAACCCCTTTGTAGCGTTTGTCGCCAAGCCACTCCGACTCTGGTCCCCAGTAAATATCTTCCTGTGGTTCCCACACATCTTCTCTTCCACCTGCAAAACCAAAAGTTTTAAAACCAGCAGATTCCAATGCGCAGTTGCCTGCTAAGATCATCAGATCGGCCCAAGATATCTTATTTCCGTATTTCTGTTTGATAGGCCACAACAGTAAACGTGCTTTATCGAGATTGGTATTGTCGGGCCAGCTGTTTAATGGCGCAAAACGTTGTGTTCCTGCACCAGCACCACCACGACCATCGGCAATGCGATAGGTGCCTGCACTGTGCCATGCCATGCGAATGAAGAATGGTCCATAATGGCCGTAATCTGCAGGCCACCAATCTTGAGAAGTGGTCATCACTTCTTCAATATCCGCCTTTAATGCAGCCAGATCCAATGATTTAAATGCTTCGGCATAGTTGAATTGTTCACCCATTGGGTTCGACAAATTCGAATGCTGGCGAAGAATATTGAGTTTTAATTGATTAGGCCACCAGTCGCGGTTTTGTGGCCCAGCACCTGCACTTCTTTTTAGTGGGGTGCCAGAGAAAGGACACTTGCTTTCGCCATTGTTGCTAGTCGCATTGTTCACATTGTAAGATGTGGTGCTTTGCGCTCCGTTATTTTCCATAATCTTTATATCTTATTTGTTTTAAAAATTTGCTGTAAAGTTATATAAAAACGTGTGTAATTGTTTAAGCATTTCCACCATATTATAAGTAAAAAATATGGTATGGATAACTCCTAAAACAGCAACGCCATCCATAAAACAGGGAAGTAGAAACTTTGTTTGTTAAAAGGCAATTCTTTTCCTAATTAATAAACAACTGTTTTTTTGAATCAATCAAAAAAAGTGGCAATAAACATCCCCAAAATCGAGGAGGTCAATCTACATAACTTTTGTAAGGAATAAGAGAATGTACCCTGCAAAAAACGGGATATTGCTTCGTACAAAAGCAAGTTGATGTTGTTGATCACCCATTAAATTCTGCCTGCCGCAATCTGCTGAACCACTTCTGGATCCAACAACGTGCTGGTATCTCCGAGCATTCCCAATTCACCTTCTGCAATTTTTCGAAGAATTCTGCGCATAATTTTTCCGCTACGTGTTTTGGGTAGACCGATTACAAACTGAATTTTATCTGGCTTTGCTATGGGACCAATAATTTTGGACACCGTTAAACTGATGTCTTTTCTGCGAAGTTCCTCATCGCCATGATGCCCGTTGTAAATAACAAAAGCATAAATGCCCTGCCCTTTAATGTCGTGCGGATAACCAACCACCGCACTTTCTACAACACCCGTGTGCATGTTGATGGCATTTTCTACTTCAGCTGTTCCTATGCGATGCCCACTGATGTTCAACACATCATCTACCCTTCCGGTAATTCTGTAATTGCCCGCTTCATCTTTCAAAGCACCATCTCCTGTAAAATAATAACCTGGGTACGTAGCAAAATAGTTGAGTTTACAACGCTCGTGATCGCCCCAAGTAGTGCGTAAAATACCCGGCCAGGGTGCTTTGATGCAGAGGTTACCTGATGCAATGCTTCCACCATCTGCGTTCGCAACGGGCATACTTTCATTTCCCTGCTCATCTACCAGCAATGGTTGAATACCTGGCATGGGCAGGGTGGCCCAACCTGGTTTGCCCGAACTAATGCCCGCCATGTTAGAAATTAAACAACCACCTGTTTCTGTTTGCCACCAAGTATCTACGATCGGACATCTTTTTTGTCCAATTTTTTCGTTGTACCAATTCCAGGCTTCTTCATTAATGGGTTCGCCTACCGTTCCCAATGTTTTTAAAGAAGAAAAGTTTTTCCCCACCAAAGGCTCGTCACCAAAACTCATCAAACTTCTGATGGCTGTAGGGGCCGTGTATAAAATATTCACTTGGTGTTTGTTTACAATATCCCAAAACCTTCCTGCATCTGGCCAAGTGGGAATACCCTCAAACATCAATGAAGTGGCGCCTGCCGCCAACGGACCATATACGATGTAACTATGCCCAGTGATCCAGCCAATATCTGCTGTACAAAAATGTACATCCCCTTTGTTGTATTGAAAGGTATTCACAAATGTGTAGGTGGTCCAAATCATATAACCCGCCACACTGTGCACTACACCTTTCGGTTTTCCGGTGCTGCCAGATGTGTACAAAATAAACAACGGGTCTTCTGCATCCATTTCTTCTGCTGGGAAAGAAACCACTCCTTCTTTTTCTACCTGACCCGCAGCGTACTCCATTTCATCTTCCCACCACACATCTCTTCCTTTGAGCATACTTACAGGTGTTCTGGTTCTGGTGTATACAATCACTCGTTTTACCAATTTGTTTCCAATCAACGCATGGTCTATCACATCTTTCAATGGAATGTCTTTTCCGCCTCTGTAAGCACCATCGCAGGTTACAATGTACTCTGCCTGTGCATCTTCCAATCTGTCGGCAATACTCTGCGCGCTAAAGCCCCCAAAAATAACGCTGTGAATGGCTCCTATTCTTGCACAACCCAATACTGCATAAGCCAACTCTGGTACCATCCCCATATAAATACAAACCCTATCGCCTTTTTTTACGCCATTGTTTTTGAGTACTTGAGCGAACTGACAAACCCTTTTGTGTAATCTGGAGTAGGTAACCACCCGCACCCGCTCATCGGGGTGATTGGGTTCCCAAATGATGGCAGGTACATCTGCCATTGCTGGTAGGTGACGATCGATACAATTTTCAGTAATATTGAGTTTGCCGTTTTTAAACCACTCAACCTTTGGATCTGTAAAATTCCAATCCAACACTTTATCCCATTTTTTTCTCCAGTAAAAACTTTCTGCTACTTCTCCCCAAAAAGTTTCAGGATCTTCTGTACTTTTTTGATAGGCCAATTGATAATCTTCAAGGCTTTTTATTTGAAAAGGATAAGACATTTTTTGCATCGTTTTGTTGAACAGCATTAAAATTAAGAAACAATCCAACCATTTCACGATTCTTTAAATAGAATGGTGCAGTTGAGCAGCTGTTCCTTCATCAGTTTCAAACAATTTGAATATTACTTGAACGCAAACACAAAAGCTATTGCAATGTTGAATATCTTGGGGCAAACAATTAAAACAACTACACACAAGAGACCATCTGTAAGCATGAGCAAAAAAAAGAATCCATTGATAGGCGTTATTGGAGCATCCTCTGTGGGCACTATGATTGAGTGGTACGACTTCTACATCTTCGGTAGCCTGGCCACGATTATCTCAACCAAATTTTTTCCAGCGGGTAACCCCACCGCTGCCTTTTTAAGCACGTTGGCAACATTTGCAGCAGGTTTTGTGGTACGACCATTTGGCGCATTGTTTTTTGGCAGATTGGGTGATTTGATTGGAAGAAAATACACGTTCATGGTAACGCTTTTGTTGATGGGTGGTGCTACCTTTTTAATTGGTTGTATTCCTTCTTACGAAACCATTGGGTTTATGGCGCCCTTGCTAGTGCTGTTGTTGCGCTTGTTGCAAGGTTTGGCATTGGGTGGCGAATACGGCGGTGCGGCTACCTATGTGGCAGAACATTCACCGCCAGAAAAACGCGGGTTCATGACGGCCTGGATACAAACAACCGCCACGGCAGGTTTATTCATATCATTGCTGGTGATCATGGGAACCCGTGGATTAATGAGCACAGAAGATTTTAATGATTGGGGGTGGAGGGTTCCTTTTTGGGTATCTATTTTAATGGTACTGGTTTCGTACCTCATCCGGAAAAACATGGAGGAATCTCCTGTGTTTGCCAAAGCAAAATCTTCTGGCAAAACTTCTACCAACCCCCTCAAAGAAAGTTTCGGCAACAAACTCAATTTTAAATTTGTGTTGTTGGCATTGTTTGGTGCGGTGATGGGGCAAGGTGTGATTTGGTACACTGGTCAATTTTACGCCATGAGTTTTATGGAAAAAACCATGGGAGTAGAAAAGATGCAAGTAGACAACCTGATGTTCATCGCACTCATTTTAGGTACGCCTTTCTTTTTATTTTTTGGATGGTTGAGTGATAAAGTGGGAAGAAAATGGATCATGATGGCAGGTATGCTCATCGCCATTCTTGCTTACAGACCCATCTATGAAAAGATGTACCAAACCACCAATGTGGCCCACAAAACAGAGACCGGGGTGGTGGCTGCCGCCGAAAGTAAAAAGAACAACAAAAATGGAATAGATTCAATTTACACTTTTAAAAAACAATATGCTGATGGCACGGTACTTTCGCAAGTAACTACTGTATCGTACAGCGGCAACATAAAAAAAGAACCCATGGTTAAAACCACGGTGAGCATCAACCAAAGCGATAAATGGACATTGATTTGGTTGGTATTCATCCAGGTGATTTTTGTGACGATGGTGTATGGACCCATTGCGGCCTTTTTGGTAGAGTTGTTTCCTACCAGAATTAGGTACACTTCTATGTCGGTCCCCTACCATATTGGCAACGGCGTTTTTGGCGGGTTGCTGCCTGCGGTAGCTACCTATCTTGCCAGCAGTGCACAGAAGAATGGTGATGCGCGATGGTACCTAGAAGGTTTGTGGTATCCGATTGCGGTAGCTGGGATTTGTTTGGTAATTGGGGTAATCTATATTAACGGGAAAGATAAACAAGTAGATGATTAATACATTGAACTTTTAAAAATAATGACATGAATCTGTTGAAAAAATATTTAGGCATCCTGTGGATCTTGCTGGCATTGGTAATCGGCTACTTTGGATTTACTGTAATGGGATATCCCAAATTAATTGCAGGCAATCAAGAAGACCTTGTATTCGGCATCATCATCGTGTTTATTTTACTACCCATCATCGTAGGAGGATTGTTGATATTTGGAAAGTATGCCTGGCAGCAAGAATACGACCTTCCAAACCACCAATCTGAAGAAAATACGATTCAAAAATAAAATAAGCTGGTTTTAAAAAAAATTTGACCCGATACATCGTAACTTTAGCATCAATACCACAAAGGTTAATTTTAATTTCGGTAACATGATTTTTCTATCACCCTTTAAAAATAAAAAGCATTTTTTTGATCGTTCAACCCTAATGAATTCTTTTGAGGTCAGCAGCACATTTAAGCACATTGGCTGAACCCGTTGCTGCTATCTCTACCACATCATTCAAAATACAGTTCCAATAGCTTTTTCTTACCATCAGCAATGATTGGGGAAATACTATACTGGTGCATAACCAATAATATGAAACGAACATTCAAAACAGACAGCGTAGATTGGAAGGTAGTTTTCAACTCAAAGAATATGCTACTTATCGTATTGGGTACATCGCTTGCCGTTTTGGCAATGAAAGGATTTATGATTCCCAATCGTTTTATGGATGGAGGCATTACTGGTATCTCCATTTTATTACACGAAATTTTTCACATCAACATTAGTTTATTGGTGATCCTTCTAAACGTTTGGTTTGTTTACCTAGGATACAAAAACATCGGTAAAACATTTGCCGTGCAAACCGGCATCGCCGTGATGTTACTTGCGATCGGCTTATTGTTTATAGACATCAACCCCATTACCAACGACAAACTATTGATTGCAGCATTTGGCGGTATTTTAATTGGTACAGGCGTAGGCCTTGTTATCAGGGGGGGAGGAGTAATTGATGGGGCCGAAGTGATCGCGGTTTTTACTGTAAGGAAAACTGGTTTTTCGAACAGTGAAATCATCATGCTCATCAACACGCTTATTTTTGCCGTAGCTGCTTTTCAATTTGGAATTGAAACCGCCATGTACTCTATCATCACTTATTTTACGGCCACTAGGGCCACCAACTATGTGGTAGATGGAATTGAAGAATTTACTTCCATGAACATTATCACCTCACAACCAGAAGAAGTTAAAAATTTATTGGTGAATGAATTCGCAAAAGGCATCACCGTATACAAAGGAGAGCGTGGTTACCTTCCTGGTAGTTTCGAAATTAGAACACAATCAGATATTATTGTTACGATTATTACCAGATTAGAAATCAAACAAATACAGGATGCTATTCTTGAAATAGACCCACAAGCATTTATTTATGTACAAAGTATCAAAGAAGCAAGCGGTGGTGTGTTGAAAGCAAAAACCCATACAAAGTAAAAGCATACAAGCTTTGAAAGCTACTTTTTCCAACGCTTGATGAAAGTACATATCCAACCTTCATTATTGTAAAAACCATCTCTTTACTATCCTCGGAGCGCATTAGAATTAAACAAGTATTTAATAAAACCTAAGTTCAACTAATAAGTGCAACAGGTATTGTACCGTTCGGGGCGTAGTGTAGCGAAGGCGTAGCCGAAGCGAAACGAAGCCCCGAACGGTAGAGCCGAAAATCTACCTTTGTTATTACGACATGACAAAGACATATAATCAGCTCAACCTAGAACAAAGGTACAAGATTGAAACACTTAAAAGTATTGGGAAGACCTATACAGAAATTGCCAA
>JBIIPY010000003.1:0-99664 GCA_044342365.1 Ferruginibacter sp.
AATTTGAGCCGAATAGAATGTGTGGTGTTACAAATATCGCCTACTGCCACGGTGCCGCTTTCATACAATTCGCTGGCAGCCGCTTCCATGGCGTCTTCGATGGTGTCTAATTCCGCAGTTCTTCCATTGATCACTTGTTCTACAAAACCAGGCAATCCGGTATGTTTTGCAATTTTACCGCGGAGGTGACTCAATTCAATGTGACAATGTGCATTTACAAAGCCAGGGCAGAGCCAGCCATCCAGTTCCTGCACGTTCTCTCCTGCTTCGCTGGCGGATACAATGTCTTGCACAACGCCTTGTGAGTTCAAGATCAATACCTGACCAGTAGGCAAGAGCGCCGAACCGTTGAAAATATGAGTAGGTTTAAATTTTATGTTCAAGGGGATTGATTGAGATCATGTAATTTTGCCGCCTCTAATCCCTTAAAAGGGTTAAACGGTTGCGCCAACGAAATTGATGAAAATAACTGAATAAAAAATGAAACGGCAATAGTTTAACGATTGCTACACACATACAACTATGTTAGATAAATTAGATGCCATCCGAGCAAAATTCGAAAACCTGGGCGTTGCCCTCACCAATCCTGAGATTGTGAGCGACAACAAGAAGTTCAGCGCCCTTAGTAAAGAATACAGAAGCTTGGAGAAAATTGAAAACGCACGCAACGCCTACGTAAAATTGCTAGAAGACATTGAGTTTAACAAAGAGGTACTCAACAGCGATGACGAGGAAATGCGCGAAATGGCCAAAGGGGAATTACCTGCGTTGGAAGAACAAAAAGAAGATGCGGAAAAAAAGCTTCGCAACATGCTGATTCCGAAAGACCCATACGATGAAAAAAATGCCATTCTCGAAATCAGGGCTGGTACCGGCGGCGATGAAGCGTCGCTTTTTGCTGGCGACCTGTTGCGCATGTACATAAAATACTGTGAGAAAAAAGGCTGGAAAACTGCGCTGCTCAGCGAAAGTGAAGGCACTGTTGGCGGATACAAAGAAGTGCAGATAGAAGTAACCGGCGACGATGTGTATGGCACCCTCAAATTTGAAAGTGGCGTACACCGGGTGCAACGTGTGCCCGACACTGAAGCCAGTGGCCGCGTGCATACCAGCGCTGTTACGGTGGCCGTAATGCCCGAAGCCGAAGAAGTAGATTTTGAATTGAAAGAAAGCGACGTGAAAATGGAAACGGCCAGAAGTGGTGGAGCAGGCGGACAAAACGTAAACAAAGTAGAAACAAAAGTATTTCTTACCCACAAACCCACTGGACTGGTGGTGGTTTGTCAGACTGAACGAAGCCAGCTTGGAAACCGCGAAAAAGCCATGGACATGATGCGCACAAAACTATACGATGAAGAAGTGCGCAAAGCAGAAGAGGCTATTGCCCATATGCGCAAAAGTTTGGTAAGTACGGGAGATAGAAGTGCAAAAATCCGGACGTATAATTTTCCGCAGGGAAGGGTAACCGACCATCGAATTGGACTTACGGTATACAACCTCGACAATGTATTGAACGGAGAAGTAGAGGAATTTTTAGAAGCGCTACAGTTTGCAGAAAATGCCGAAAAGTTAACATCACAAAACTAAGACAGTCGTTTAAATTTTACTTTTAATTACTACTTTCACGCATCATTTCAAACGCTCGATTATGTTAGAACAATTACTCCATCTCGTTAAAGGAGAAGCTCAGGAAACCGTCATCAACAACAATGCAGTTCCAAACGAATACAACAATGACGTTGTGGCAGAAGCTACCAATACAGTGGCCTCGGGCCTTCGCAACATGGTTGCGGGAGGAGGATTGCAAAACCTTCTATCTATGTTTAATAGTGGAGGCAACATGCAGCAGGGTGCTGTAAATAATCTCATGAACAATCCCTTGGTAAACATGATGGTGGGTCATTTTTCGGGCAAACTGGTGAGTAAATTCAACATGAATGGCAATGATGCCAGCAATGTGGCCAGCAACCTGATCCCAAGTGTGCTGAACAACCTTGTAAACAAAACCAATGACCCGAGCAACAATGGCTTTTCCTTAGAAGGGCTCCTCAACTCCATTACGGGTGGCAAAGTGGCGGAACTACAAAGCAACGGTGGTTTTGACCTCCAAAGCCTGATTGGTCAGTTTACTGGTGGCGGCAACAATGGCGGTGCTGGTACTGGTGGATTGATGGACATCGTTTCTCAGTTTACCCAGGGTGCGCAAGCACAGCAGCAGAAAAATGGGGGCGCGGGATTGATGGATCTTATTCAGGGTTTCCTTAAAAAATAACAACCTCCACAACATATCTTTAAAGCGCCATTTATGATGCTTTTTTGATGGGTCGGCGAGCATTAATATTTTTTTAACAAGTGTCCTTTAAACTTTGGCATCCTGTTTGAATCTATTGTACATAGAACAACAAAAAGTAAATTTTCTCATAAGCAGTTAGTTTTGGTAAACGGCCCCTGTATCTACAGGGGCTTCTTTTTTTGCTTGTAGCGTTTAGCAAAATCAACTCAACTACAATAGCTGGCGACTACCCAACCAAACAGCATCGTGTGTATTCGCAGGGCAAATTTGTAATGAATCTGCAGTACCTTTGTTACAAAACATTCTCAGTGGCGGCAACAGCACAAACCAGAAAACAATTTTTTAAAAAATTAGCCAATTCTAAAAAAGAGGAAACAACAGAGATGAGTTTTATAGACCATCTGGAAGCGCTTCGCTGGCATTTAGTAAGGGCGGTCATTGCCTGGGTGGTTGCATTTATCGGGGTATTTGTTTACATCGATTGGATTTTTGATCACATCATACTCGCACCTTCACAATCAAATTTTGTAACCTACGAATGGATTTGTAATGTGGGGAGATCCCTCAAAATGGGTGATGCACTCTGCATGCCACCCGTAAATATGGAGTTGATGGGTACCACTGTAAGTGCTCCTTTTATGTCGGCACTCTCTATTGCCATGACAGGTGGTTTTGTGATTGCGTTTCCTTACCTTTTTTGGGAACTATGGCGTTTCATCAAACCAGCACTTTCACCCAAAGAAACGCGCTATTCTAGAGGCAGTATTTTATGGGTATCTCTTTGCTTTTTTATCGGTGCCTCCTTTGGTTATTTTGTGCTGGCTCCTTTTACTTTTAATTTCATGGCCAACTTTAAACTCGGCTCCACCGCAGCCTATCGTTATATTCCAAGCCTCACAGATTATATAGATACACTCACCAATATGATGTTGGGTTGTGGAATTGCTTTTGAGTTACCGGTGTTGGCCTTGGTGCTAGCCAAGATTGGTCTTATAACAGCAGGGGTGCTGAGGAAAGCACGGAAATATGCACTGGTAGCCATCCTTGTTTTAGCGGCCATCATCACACCATCGCCCGACTGGACGAGTCAGATCATTGTAGCACTGCCCCTTTTGCTTTTGTATGAAATAAGTGTGGTATTGGTAGCACGGGTAGACAAGCGACGCATCAAAGAAGAAAAAGAGTGGGAATAAGGAAGTTCGTTCGCCGTTTCAACAAAAGGATTGTTGATCCTAACATCGATTTTATTTTATCAAACATAATTCATTGCCATGTACGTATTCGATCAAACCAAACCCATTGCCATCGGCTGCGACCATGCCGGTTTTGATTGCAAAGAAGACCTCATTTCTTTTCTGGAAGCAGAAGGAATGGCGTTTAAAGATTTTGGCACCTACAACAAAGATTCTGTTGATTACCCTGATTTTGCGCATCCTGTAGCCAGTGCGGTAGAAAATGGGGAAGCCAGTTTCGGCGTTCTGCTCTGCGGTAGTGCAAATGGAGTGGCCATCACCGCCAACAAACACGCTGGCATCAGAGCGGCTATTTGCTGGGGCGAAGAACTGGCAGAACTGGCCCGCAAACACAACGATGCCAACATTCTCTGTATTCCTGCACGATTTGTAAGAGATGGAGACGCCGAAAAAATGTTAGACGTTTTTATGAACACCGAATTTGAAGGGGGAAGGCACCAGAATAGGGTGAATAAAATGGCTTGTTAAGGATGGAATAAAAGTATGGGCAGCGTCGATTACACCCAGAATGCTAAGGCACATGACTCCATGGACCTATTAGAAGTTAGAATCCCTAGATTGCTTTAAAATATTTCACACTCTTGCCTGCCGCAGGCTAATTATAAGCAGTTTCAGAAATGAATGACGCTACGACCTTTGTTTATTCCGAAGGAATAAAAACTTAGTGCCTTCGAGCCTTTGTGGCAATTTAATTTTGCCGTAGGGAAAACTAATCATGCAATAAAATCAATTTCAAAATCCTCCATTTTATAAAAGGGCTATTGAGTCTATGGTATTAAATATTATTTTTTAAAACACCCTCACAATTTAAACACCCCTGCCGTTTATAAAAAAAGAAAAGCAGAAGCAACCACAAATCATTATTTTGCTTTTATATAAAAAATATATGATGAAAAAACTTTCTATTTTCCCCTTACTATTGGTGAGTGCGGGATTGTTTGCCCAAACAGATGACCAAACAAAATATGCCGAAATTATTCGGGTTCCAGAATTACAAAAACACCTGAGTATTATCGCCAGCGATGAAATGGAAGGCCGCGAAACCGGTACCGCCGGTCAAAGAAAAGCAGCGGAATATATTCAGCAATTTTTCAAGAGCGTCGGTCTGCAAAGCAGCAAACCGCTTAAAGGTTACCAACAAATGTATCCGCTCTATAAAGATAGCATGACCAGCAGCAAACTGATGGCAGGTAAAACCGTAGCAGTGTATGGTACAGATTATACGAGTCCGGTAAATACCAACGATAATGGTGAATTCAATAGTAAAGAAACCGTGTTTGTTGGTTACGGTATCGAAGACAAATTGTACAACGATTATGCAGGCCTTGCTGTGAAAGGTAAAGTGCTGTTGATGATGGCAGGCGAACCAAAAAGAGATGGCAAGTACATCATTAGCGGCGCGGCACGTGGTTCTGACTGGAGCGGCCTTAACAAAAAATTGGAACTGGCAGCAGCCAAAGGTGCCAAAGGCGTATTATTGATTAACCCAGCCATGAGCAGTTTTAACCAACGTGCTTCCGATGCCAGCAAGGTTACCAATATGTATTACCCTCGCCCAGAAGGCGCCAAAAAATTGAGCTATGCTTTGATCTCGCATGAGTTTGCCAAAAATATATTGGGTGCCAACACAGATGCCTTTATTGCAAAAGCAAAACAATACGAATCATTCAGTACTGCTGATTATAGCACTACGAAAATAAAAATGAGCTACGCTCAAAAAGAAAATCGAATCACCACCATGGCCAGCAATGTACTAGGCCTGATTGAAGGATCTGATAAAAAAGATGAATACGTTTTCATTACCGCACACTACGATCATATTGGAACTCGCAACGGTATTGTAAACAATGGTGCCGATGATGATGGCAGTGGCACTGTAGCCGTAATGCAAATTGGCGAAGCGTTTGCAAAAGCAAAAGCAGAAGGAAAGGGTCCACGCCGCACTGTGGTAATCATGGCCGTGAGTGGCGAAGAAAAAGGATTGTGGGGAAGTGAATATTACAGTGATCACCCAGTGTATCCGCTCGATAAAACAACCGTTGATCTCAACATCGATATGATTGGAAGGGTAGATACAGAACGCATGAAAGATGATACCCTTAATTATGTGTATGTAGTAGGGCACAACAAATTGAGCTCCGATTTACCCATCATCAACGAAGGCGTAAACAACAAATACACGAAGCTGGTATTGGATTACAAATACGATGATCCTGCAGATCCAAACAGAATTTATTTCCGTAGCGATCATTATAATTTTGCACGCAAAGGTGTGCCTGTTTTGTTTTTCTACGATGGCATGTTAAAAGCAGATTATCACAAACCAACGGATGATGTAGAAAAAATCAATTTTCCTTTGGTCGAAAAAAGAGCCAGAATGATTTTTTACACCGCTTGGGAAATGGCCAACAGAGAAGACATGTTGAAACGAGACATTCCATTGACTACACAAATGAGGTAATTTTTAAACCGCTCTTTATGAGCGGTTTTTTTGTATCCCTATCTATAGAAATTAGGCTGACCCAAAGTATTAAACGGCTAATTTATCTTGTATATTAGCAGACTAAAATCTTACGCAAGATGCAAATAAAAAAAATACTACTCGCCGCCTCTATCTTGGCCTTTCAGAGTAACCTCGCCATTGCCCAGGACGATGTAGGGTACAAAACACCTCCGAAAGACATCAGCGATATGCTACTCGCCAAACCCACACCCGGCGTAAGCATTGATGAGAAGGGAGAGTGGATGCTGTTTTTACAAAGCAGTAGTTATCCTTCTGTAGAAGAATTGGCCAAACCAGAACTGCGCATCGCGGGTTTGCGCATCAACCCGGAAAACTATTCGCCAAGTCGCCAGAATTTTATCAAGGAACTAACGTTGAAGAATATAAGTACTGGCAAAAGTTTTCCCATCACCGGTTTGCCAACGCCGCTATTTGCAGGCAACGTAAGCTGGAGCCCCGATTTCAGTAAAATTGCTTTTACACAAACAGGCAAATCAACCATCGATTTATATGTGATCACAGTGGCTACCCAAAAAGCAGTGAAGATCAACAAACGTTCGCTCAACACCATCACTGGCGGAATAGATTGGTTAGACAACAGCAGCATTTTATACAGATCGGCACTTAACCCCGCCACTGCTGCTCCCGCCAAACCCTTGGTGCCAAAGGGACCCGCTGTACAGGAAAATTATGGCAATGCTTCGCCTCGCCCTACTTTTCAGGACATGATTAAAAGTCCACACGACGAAGCCCTTTTTGAATTTTATGCTACCACCCAACTGGTAAAAAATACCAACGGGGTAGAAACCCTCATTGGCAAACCTGCTATTTACAGCAGCGCCAGTGTGTCGCCCGACAAAAATTACATGCTGCTCCGCACCGTTAAAAAACCATTTTCATACCTAGTGCCCTGGAACGGATTTTTATCGGAACTCAGCATCACAGACAGCAAAGGATTGTTGGTAAAAAAAATGGCCGACCTGCCTTCCTCTGAAACAGCACCCAGTGGCAACGACAATGTACAAATGGCTCCGCGTGCTTTTGAATGGAGAGACGATGAGCCTGCCACCTTGGTTTGGTGTGAACCATTAGACAGTGGCATGATCAAAAAACCAGCCCCTTTCAGAGATGTTGTTTATACCTTACCAGCACCTTTTACTGGTGCCAAAAAAGAACTATTGAAAACAAGTATGCGCTACAGTGGCATCACTTGGGGCAATGCTTCTACTGCTTTGCTTACAGAAGGTTTGCGTAGCAAACAGGTAACACAAATGCACCGCCTTAACCCAAGCACTGGTGAACTTTATACCCTCATGTCACGCAACAGCACCGATGCTTACAGCAACCCGGGCAGCCCTGTGTTGAAAGAAAACCAATATGGCAGAGATGTGTTGCAAATGATTGGCAACGGTAGCAGCATTCTGATGATCAACAACACCGGTAGTTCCCCAAAAGGCGATTTACCCTTTTTGATTTCCTATGACCTCAGCAACAAAAAAGCAGATACGCTATGGCGTTGTAGAGAAGGATATTTTGAAACCATTACCAGGGTGTTGGATGCCGACAAACTCAGCCTCATCACTCGCAGAGAAAGCAAAACCGAAGTACCCAATTACTGGCGCAAAGAACTGCGTTTACGCATAGCCGATAGACCATTGACCGAGTTTACCAACCCCTATCCACAATTGGATGGCATCAGCAAACAAAAAATAAAATACAAAAGAGCAGATGGGGTTGACCTCACCGGTGAATTGTTGTTGCCCAAAAATTATGACCCTACCAAAAATGGTCCATTACCAGTATTCATTTGGGCGTACCCTGCAGAGTTTAATTCAGCGGCTGATGCCGGGCAAATTCGCGGCAGCGAAAACAGGTTTACATTGGTAAACTGGGGTTCACCCGTATTTTACGTTACACAAGGTTATGCCGTGTTAAACAATGCAGAGATGCCAATTGTAGCTACCAACAAAGACAAAAAACCGAATGATGATTTTGTAGACCAGTTAAAGATGAACGCAGAGGCAGCCATCAACAAACTGAGTGAAATGGGTATAGGCGATAAAAACAGGATGGCGGTAGGTGGCCATAGTTATGGCGCTTTCATGACCGCCAACTTACTAGCCCATACCAATTTGTTCAAAGGAGGCATTGCCCGTAGTGGTGCTTACAACAGAACCCTTACCCCATTTGGGTTTCAGAACGAAGACCGCACTTACTGGCAGGCACCAGATTTGTACAATAACATGAGCCCGTTTAGTTATGCCAACAACATAAAAACGCCGATATTACTTATTCACGGAGATGCAGACAACAACACCGGTACCTATCCCATTCAAAGTGAGCGTTTGTTCAACGCCATTAAAGGACATGGCGGCACTGTGAAATATGTGAGCCTGCCATTTGAAAGTCATGGTTACGCCGGCAGAGAAAATGTATTGCATATGCTGGCAGAACAATTTGAGTGGCTAGAAAAATATGTGAAGAATGCTAAATAGTTAGCCGGTAAATTAATTACATTTTAAAAAAGGTCTCCTGTTGGGGACCTTTTTAATTGTGACAATACCCTTAAAAAATAGGGTGGCTATTTGTAAAAAAGCTCCTCGTACTGTGGCTACTGCACTTATCTTTGCTGAAAAAACGGGATGTCATCAAACGACCCACTTCATGGTAAAACATTGGAAGCCATTCTCACCGAGCTGGTGCATCATTTTGGCTGGGAGCATTTGGCAGATATCGTGCGCATCAATTGTTTTATGAGTAATCCAAGCATCAACTCTTCTTTAAAATTTTTGCGCAAAACGCCTTGGGCCAGAAAAAAAGTGGAAGACCTTTACATTAAAACCATTGCTTAACCCATGCAACAAGAAGCCAACAACCCATACATAACGGCCACCAGTAACTGGATCATCGATGTGGTGATTGGCTGTAATTTTTGTCCTTTCGCAGCCAGGGAAGTCAACAAAAAATCGGTACAATACGAAGTGCTGGAAGGAGCTGATACCGAAGCGGTGTTGAATGCAACTGCCCGTATTTTAATGGCCATGGACGAAGATGAATTGATTGCTACGGCATTGTTGATTTTGCCCGAAGGTTTCGATGATTTTGAATCGTACTTAGATTTGGTAAGCACCACTGAACAATTGATGGAAGAAGAAGATTATGAAGGCATATACCAGGTAGCCAGTTTTCATCCGCAATACATGTTTGCTGGTAGCAACGAAGAAGACCCCTCCAATTATACCAACCGTTCGCCCTACCCCATGTTGCATTTTTTAAGAGAAGACATGGTGAGCCTGGCAGTGGATACTTATCCTGATATTGATGAAATGCCCATTCGAAACATTCAATTTGCCAAAGAAAAAGGGTTGCGCTATATGCAGCAGTTGCTGGCCGGTGCAAAAAACGGGCATTCATAAAGTATGAAGAATAATCATGTGGCTTTACAAAAAATGTTTGTTCCCTGCAGCGTACAACAGCACGCCAATGGTATCAAACAAATAGTACAATGAGGCGATAGCCGATATTGGACTATATTGTTTGTCAAATCGGTATAACAACCTCCACTCATTACTTCTTCCAACTATCTCCTTTTAAAAACATTTTACATAAATACCCCCACATGCCAAAGAATTCCTGAAGGATCGTGCAGGAAAAATTGTTGCCCCCAAGCCTCTTGTTGGATGGGGGATATTCGAACCCCTGAAAACATAGCTTGCAGATTGCGCTGAACCAACTGTTCATAAAAAGTTTGAATTTGCTGCACTTCCAAAAACAACATGGTATTGTTTACCCAGTCTTCTACATAAGCATCTTGTAAATAAAAGCCGAAGCCCTCTTCTATGCTGAAGTAAGAAAGGTTGTGAAAAAGCACCACTTCTGTGAAACCCATCTGTGTATAAAACTGTCGGGATTCCGAAAAATTTTTGGAGCCTATAAATGGCCGGATAGATTTGATGGCAGACATGTTGTGGTAGTTTTAAATTTTGTGTATACGAGCAATCTGTAAATTAAAAAAAATAAATGGATTTGATTTTATATTTTGAATGCTGACCCTTCATTTTTCCCTAGATTGTTTTGATAGATCTGCGGAGCTGCTGAAATGGAGTTTGTAAATAATTTCAGACAATGAAAACGCTTCCACGATCATTCATTCTTTGATGCGTTCAATGTTTAGATGAATGATGTATTACTGAATGGCAGATGCTTATGCCTCTCAAAAAAATTAGCCAGGTAATGACGTTCATCATGAGTACAATCATTTTTAGCTGAAGGATTTTAAACATGCCATGCCATTCATACCAATGCTATTTTTTACCCAAACGATTGACTATATTTGTTACTGAACCAATTACCACCCATTACATGGCCATATTTGAACTCAGGCTACCCGCTTCTATTGCCAGAGCGCTCAACATCCAACCAAAGGATCCCAGGCGACAGCAATTAAAAGTGCTGAAAAAATTGCTGAAAAAAGCAAGGTTTACGCAGTTTGGGCAGCGGTACAAGTTCGACGAAATATTGCTTAGCAAACATCCCGGTAAAAGATTTCAGCAACTGGTTCCTACTTACAACTACAGCAAAATTTACAGCGAATGGTGGCACAAAACCCTGGAGGGTGTGCCCGATGTATGTTGGCCCGGTGTGATACATTTTTTTGCACTCAGCAGTGGCACCAGTGAAGCCGCCAGCAAATATTTACCCATTACCAAAGACCTTATTCGCGCCAATACCATTACCAGTTTTCGGCAGCTGCTCAGCCTCACCAAATACGACCATGTACCCAAGAGCGCCCTCGGCAAAGGCTGGCTGATGCTAGGAGGTAGTACTCAATTGCAAAAAGGTGCTACCTATTATGCCGGCGACCTCAGTGGTATTCAACAGAAAAATATTCCTTTCTGGTTTTCTGGATTGGGCTTGTACAAACCCGGCAAACGCATCGCCAAAGAAAAAGACTGGGCAAAAAAATTAGAAGAAATCGTAGAGAACGCTCCCAGCTGGGATATAGGATTCATTGTGGGTGTACCTGCCTGGTTGCAGCTCTGCATCGAAAAAATTATAGAGCGGTACCAGCTCAACAACATTCATGAAATGTGGCCCAACCTCGCATTTTATGTGCATGGTGGCGTAGCCATGGAGCCTTACAAAAAAGGTTTCAACAAACTCATGGGCAAGCCTATTACTTACATAGAAACCTACTTGGCCAGCGAAGGGTTTTTAGCCTACCAAAACAGGCAGGATACCAGGGGCATGCATTTGGCCCTGAACAACAATATCTTTTTTGAGTTCGTGCCTTTT
Organism: Ferruginibacter sp.; assembly: GCA_044342365.1. Classification (GTDB taxonomy): domain Bacteria; phylum Bacteroidota; class Bacteroidia; order Chitinophagales; family Chitinophagaceae; genus Ferruginibacter. Next base: position 11,345 of record JBIIPY010000003.1, read on the forward strand.
GATGATCACAATTTTGATGCGGAAGGCAATATGGTAGAAGACCCTGAAGTGTTTATGATTCATGAAATAGATGAAGGGAAAGATTACGCCATCCTCATCAGCACCAATGCGGGTGCTTGGCGTTATGCCATTGGAGATACGGTGAAGCTGGTTGACAAAGAGCGCAGTGAGATCATCATCACGGGTAGAACCAAACATTTTTTGAGTTTGGTAGGCGAGCATTTGAGTGTTGACAATATGACCAAAGCCATAGAGATGGCTGCGGAAGAGCTGAATATATTTATTCCGGAATTTACGGTAGCGGGTGTACCCCATGGCAACTTTTTTGCGCACGAATGGTTTATAGCATCAGACGATGCAGTAGATGAAGTGCAACTGGCCGATCTGTTGGATGCCAAATTAAAAATACTGAACGACGATTATGAGGTAGAACGCCGGCATGCATTAAAAGCGGTTTCGGCGCAGGTTTTGCCAGAGTCGGTATTCATGGCCTTTATGCAATCGAAGGGGAAAGAGGGCGGTCAGCACAAATTTCCGAGGGTATTAAAAGGAAAAATATTGGAAGAGTGGAAATCTTTTCTCAACAAAACGGCCATAGCCTTGTAAAGGGAACGGGTGCTCATCGGTTCCCCTATCAACAAAACAATTTGGAATGACGGATGCTTTTTTAAAAGGTGTAGCCATAAGCTTACTGCTGATTTTTTCGGTAGGGCCAGTTATATTCATGGTCATCAAACAAAGCATCAACTATGGCAGGCCTGGAGGTTTCACTTTTGTGGCAGGCGTGTGGTTCAGTGATATTATGTGGATTGTGTTGAGCATGGGATTTAGTGAGGTAGTTAAAACACTCATGGATTTTAAAATACCCATTGGCATAGCCGGTTGTTGTTTGTTGATAGGCATGGGCATTTATTTTGTGTTCTTCAAAAAAATACAGCCGCGACGCATTGATATGCCCAATGAAATATTCGGAGAAAAACTCGCCATTCCCAGCAGCGACCAACCCAATTACTTCTCCATCTTTAGTTCTGGTTTTATTTTAAACACCTTGAACCCTGCAGTGATTTCTTTTTGGGTGGTGATGGCAGCTTCTTTGTCGGCCGTATATTCTTTTCAGCACCAGATGGTTGTTTTTGGCACCTGCCTCGCCATTAACATGCTGGCCGATATTGGCAAAGTGATGGGTGCGGGTTATATCGGTAAAAAACTCAGTGATAAAAACATTTTGTTGATCAACCGCATTTCTGGGTTGTTGTATTTAGCGTTCGGGGTTATTTTGTTGGTGGGGATTGGTGTGGCGATTTTTAAGGGTTGAGGAACTTGGCTGAAGATCAAGTGAAGCAAATGAATGATATCTTTTCTATACTCGATGTAGAAATAAAAACGAATGCCCCTGTCTGGCTTTCAGCCAAAAGGGAAGTAGACTCAAAACTGGTTTTCCGATCAATTGCGAATTCATCCCATTGATAATTTCAATTATTATACCAATGTGATATAATATGCCAATATTTTATAAATCTTATCCCGAATGCTTTCGGGAGTGAATGCCGATGGTATCAAACAAATAGTACAATGAGGCGATAGCCGATATTGGACTATATTGTTTGTTCAATGGGTATTAATTCATTGGGGTAGAAAATTTGGGTGGTTTTAGAAGTACGTTTTTCTGAAACCCGGACACAGTCCGGCAGAATCAATAGACACAAGTGAAACCGGCTAAAGCCGAACACTTGCCAGTGGAAAAATGTTGACTCATTATATGGGTTGAGAAGAGGGAAACACTCTGATGGTTGATGTTGTTGGTGAAAAAACACCCAACAACGGCGTCTGATGGTTGTGACTCTTTTCATTGCGTAATTAGCGAAGACCAACAGCGGAAAAATATTTCCCTTCCAGCATTACCATCTCGAACACATAGAAATATTAGATTATTTAATGCTAATACCTGTAGTGTCATATTCTTGCATTTTATATTTTAGTTCGTTTCCATTTTCATCGTAGTATGAAATTTTTTTCAACAACCCATTTTCATAAAACTCATAAGTGTATCCAAAATAAAGGCATTTCTTTACAAAAAAAATCTTTTTGATTTTTTGTTTATCAAGATCATAGTAGTCAAAATTAAATTCGTTAATATGCCACCCACTATCGTCACAATATTTCTGCTTAGATTGAAGTTGTACGTAAAGACCGACCAAGAATCTGAAGAAAAAAAACATTCCTGTAACAATAACAATTATCGCAACTACAACAGAAGATTTTTTCATAACTATTAATTTATTATTTCTGGCCTGTTCGGAACATCAGTTCCCGTTTGAGGATAGGATTTTTCAACTTCGTCAATTATTGCTTGACGCCTATCTGGTTGGCCATTCTCTTGTTCCTTTTGAATTTTTAAAACGTTTAGATCCTGTTTCGAATTACGTTTATTCTTATTTGGAGCATATTTTGGATCATATCCATAGCTCCGAACTTCAGTTGCTTCATTTTTACCATCCTCAGTATAATTTTTAGGCATGCTTAAATAGTTTGGGGCATTTTCTGGTTCTTCATTGAAGCCAAGATCAGTTAGATAACTTGTTAACGCTTCTACAATTGTTTTACCTTTTCCATCAGTCTCCAAGTAAGACTCAAAGCCTGCACCAATTATATTAGATACAAGATCTTCGTAATCCCAAGCTGACACGCTGGGTAAATCAAAATCTGTAGGATTGTGGTTTGGGATTGCTCCTAGTTCTTGACGATATTCAAGCAGTTCGCCATCCGACAAAACACCACTGCGTATTGAAAAAATTGATTTTATTTTAGCTGCACTATAGCTAACATGTCGCATGTCAATCCATCCCCATTTTTTTGAATATAAATATTTTTTGGTGTCTCCTTTACCATTATCATTTCCAAAATATCCGCTACCATAATGTGATCTTAAATCGTCCAAATCCTTTACATCTGCCTTCTTTAACGCAGCACTTACTTTTGTGAGATTTGTCGTCCCATCTTTAACAGGCTCTAATCCCATAAAATCAATAAAAAGGATTGGTGAATTTTTTGCAAACTGGTATTGTGAGTTCTCCGGAAACTTTTTATACAGCGGATCTATACTTAAAAACCTCCCTGATCTCGCATCATAAATCCTCATCCCATAATCCTGCTGATTACCATCTCCTTTCACCTCATTATCATTCTCCTTCCCATTAAACCCATACCTATACCCACTTCCCGCACTATACTTCCTTCCTGGCATTGCCATCCCAAACGGATAGTAATCATTCGCCGTCATCACATCCGGTTTGTAATAATCAATGATGCCGTTGGTGGTGCCTGTTAATACCAATGGGCATGTGGCACATGACAATGTATAGGCCTCATCTACCCCTATTTTTTTATCAGATATGGTTACTAGCACATTCCCTAAATGATTGCTTAACTCAAAGAGCTTATTCCCTCTTGCGAAGTGATTGCTAAAGTTATAATAATTTACGGTATCAATGTTTGCTACACTTCTGTTAATGTTCCATACGCCCAGCCTACTGCTGCCATACATACTCATTTCTGTTTGCGAGAGGGCACCACTGTTGATACTGGCATCTCTGGCATACATACTCATTACATTGCCACTGGCATCTCTTACATAGTAGGTAGTGGTTTGTATAAAACGGAATTCAATTCTAAATTTAAGAAATGGATAAAAAAATTTATGGGCACGGGATATGGAAATATTCTACATTCCCCTACTACAGGTACAATTAATATGACATATACTACAAATAGAGATCTTTGCGATTAAGTAGATTTTAGTAAATTAATAAATTGCTGTTATGTTTTTAAAGCCATTTTTGTTTACAATTTTTTTTTCTGTAACATTAATTTCAGCTTATTGTATGGATACACTATTTATTGTTTTTGACAGAAATTTTAACAATCAAAAAAAAATTGAAATAATTCAATATAGTAAATCTAATAATAACGGGGATAAGCTGCCTTGCTACCAATCAAACATCTATCAGTTTATTAATGATAGAAAATTTATAGAGGAAAGAATAATTGATACTATAAGTTTCGGAAATTTTTCCATACTTAATAATACTGTTTTCAACGAGATAGTAAAGCCAGAAATTTTAAAGGAAAATAAAATTTTGAAACAGGAGTATGATGAAATCATAGAAAATAATTTGGACCAGTCTAATGAATTTTTATATAATAACCATATTATGGATCTTCTTATTTCACCAGTAACGCACATTGAATTTGAAAGAAGCTCTCTCCATTCAAAGGCTCTTAAAAACATCTTTTTTCTGTCTGAAATAATAACCGATGAGGATTATTTAAACTTTGAAGATCAATTAAAAGAAAAATTGGTGTATCTGATAGATTTAAACGAAAATAATTCAGACATTCTACTTGCCAGAAAAGTTTTTTACAATAAAATGAGTCCTTACCTTGTTGAAAAATAATATTCAATATTAAACCTTTAGGAGATATTTTACAGCAGTTGCTTTTCTTCAATTCTCCCTATCTACAGCCACAACTAAGATGTTGAGATGTATGAGATTGCAATTATAAGTTGCCGCTCCAACTTTTATTCTCCAATTCCACTAACTTTTTTTAATTTGCCGCATGATAAAATGTTTACTACTCTCCCTATTTCTTTTTTCAACAGCTGCTTACGGCCAGCAGTCAGATTTTATTATGCTGAAAAAGAATCAAAAAACGGTGAAGAATATTTACAGCGGAATGAATATAGAATTTGTGGCAACGAACGGTGCTTATAGAAACGCATTGATCACAGGAATAAAAAACGATAGTTTGTACCTGCAGGAGTTTGTCGTGTACCGGATGCCCACCACATTGGGCACTTATATTTTAGATACCACCGGCAGTTTTAGGTATGCCTATCATTACAACCAAATTAAAAGTTTTGGCAAACCTCAAAAGGGTTTTAATGTGGGTGGCAGTGGTGCGGCTTTAATGGGAGGCGGGGCATTGTTGATACTGGCTAGTGGGGTTTCTTTTTTAATAGACAAAGACAAGTTTAGTCCAGAGTTATTGGGTGCCGCCGTAGGCCTAGCGGGTATTGGGTATGTAATGAATAAAGCTGCGGCTAAAAGAATGGTGATCGGAAAAAAATACAAGCTCCAATACATTTCACTTCAGTAAAAAACAGCTACTATTGCTGTTTTCACTTCGTTTATTGTATTCCCACTTTTTTTTATTGATGGCAAAAAAAACTTCCAAACAAAAAATTAGTTTCTGGCGCACGCTTAAAAAAGTATTGCTGTGGATGTTTATTGGCCAGCTGGTTTACATCCTACTGTGCTGGTTCATCAACCCACCCATTACCATTACGCAAACAGTAAACTGGGCACAGGGCCATGGTTTAAAACGCGATTACATTGCTTACGATGAAATGGGGTCTAACATCAAACTGGCTGTTATGGCTGGTGAAGACCAGTTGTATCCAGACCACAATGGGTTTGATATCAAAGCCATCACCCTCGCGCAAAAATACAATGCCAAACACCCGGGCAAAGTGAGGGGCGCCAGTACCATTAGTCAGCAAACGGCCAAAAATGTTTTTCTATGGCAGGGCGGTGGTTATTTCAGAAAAGGACTGGAAGTGTATTTCACTTTTATGATAGAAACCATCTGGGGTAAAAAAAGAATATTGCAAACCTACCTCAACGTGGCAGAAATGGGACCTGGTATTTTTGGCGTACAAGCGGCTAGCAGGGCTTATTTTAAAAAAGACGCTAAAAATTAAACGCGGGCCGAAGCTGCACAAATTGCTGCCTGTTTACCCAATCCTAAAAAATATACAGTGAAGCCGCTGAGTAGGTATGTAGGTAATAGGTCTGGTCATATTCTGCGGCAAATGAACAACCTTTCGGGCGACCCTGACATTAAAAAATTGCTGGAGTAAGCACTTAGGTGGTTCTTTTTTTTTATTCTACACCCTTTCTTCAACACACCATTTATCGCAACTGTTCAATGGCTTCCAATGCTGTTGTAAAACGTTGTTCATAATTTCCGCTGATGATCACAAAAGGAACGGGTTGATTCAGCATCGCATCTTTGTAATATTGAAAAATGGTTTGGCGCACTTCCAAATCGGGATATTCACGCAATTCATCCGCTACCCATGGAAGATCAGTGTCGCATAGCAGGTAGAGATCATACGACCGTTGGGCTATGGCAGTAAGAATTCGGTTGTCGCATTGGTGGAACACAATCTCGCTCCACACTTTCATCACATACATGTCGGTGTCTATCAACAAGGGATAAAATGGTTTATCGGATGTATGGGCGGGTTGTGCAATTGAATGATCAGTTGTAGTTTTAGAAGCATGTATACTTTCTACAGCCGCATCTTCAGCAGCCAATTGGCCCATTGCGATAGTATACAAGTCATCCTGCGTATACGCTTTGCCGTGAGTGAGTAAAAAATTTCTTGCAAACTCTGGCACCCACTGCGTTTGGTAATGAGCAGCCAGTTGCGCGCACAAATAACTTTTACCGGTAGACTCTGGCCCTAAGACCACTATTTTTTTAACGGGCATGTGTTTGTTTCTCCTTTTTCTGCCATTCGATGAGGCCTGATACTGCCATCACTAATAAAATAATATAATACACGCTGGTAAACGCATATCCTTTAATATAAAACAATGGTATAGAAGCAATGTTGGTGATGATCCACCAGATCCAACTGGCCGTTTTTTTTCGGGCCATTAGCCACATTCCTGTGTAGGCACTTGAGCTGGCAAGAGCATCCGCCCAAGGGATGGCATCCGGGGCAAAATTGGCTTTTAAAAACCGCAGCCCAAAAAACAATATAATATAGATGACTACAAAAAACAGCAGATACTTTTTCCACTCTTGTTTGGTAGAACCGCTGATACGCAAAACGCTTTGTTGTGATTTGTCTTTTTTGCTCCACAACAGCCATCCATATATACTCACAATAGTATAATACAAATTCACACTGGCCTCTCCGGGTAAACTCCCAACAATACTGATGTAAATGTAAAAAGTAGTGTTAATCAAACCAATCGGATATACCCAAATGCTTTCTCTCCGGCTACACCATACGCTTGCAATACCCGCCAGCACAGCAATAAATTCTAACCAGCCTGTTTGTTTAATTTGTACAATAAATTGTTGCCAAAATTCCGCCATCGTTCTAATTAAAATTCAAATTAAGTCATTTGTGTTAGATACCATGAGCCCGAGAAAGGAATGGGTATATCTAAAAACAAGGGTCACAACAAAAAATGCAGTAGTTTAATGGTATGAACAAACAAATAGCCTTGTATGCGATGCTGGTTTTTTACGCCCTAGCCGGAATGAATCATTTTAGCAATCCGGAGTTTTACCTCCCCATAGTTCCGTCCTACTTGGGAGATGCTTCCCTCATCAATTTATTGGCGGGCGTTGCAGAAATAGTGTTGGCTGTTTTATTGCTGTTCAAAGCCACCCGAACAGTTGCGGCTTATGGCATCATACTCATGTTGATAGCATTCATTCCTACTCATATTTACATGATGCAAACCGGATTTTGTGCGGGAACCTATTGTGCCCCAGAATGGTTATTGTGGGTTAGGCTACTACTGTTACAGCCGCTGCTGATTGCATGGGCATGGTGGGTAAGAAAATAAATATCTAATTTGAAAGCTTTCATTTTTCATGACAGATTCGCAAGAAATACTAGAAGATTTTGTACCGAAACAAAAAAAGATTCCCCGTAAATGGGTGCTACAATTTGTGGCCGCCATTTTAGCGGTTGCTTCTTTTACGCTTTTCCTGGTATGGCAAACCATTCCAATAAATTTTCATTCAGATAGCAGCAGCATGCGAGGGTTGAAAATATTTTTCCCCATCTTTTTATTCCTCCTTATTCCCTTGGGTGCTTGTTTAATTTCTTTTTTAGTGGCATTGATTCCATTTAGCAAATATCCTTATTCTCAGAGGTTGTTGTTTGCTGTTTTAATGATTACGCTGTTGACCGAACTTTTTTTGCTGGGTCTGAGTTTGCACGATTATCTTAAATTGTAACAGGTTGCCCTCCCTTCGCCCTATACCATTTACCGGGTCGTAGATACCTTACTTTTTTGCAGGTGTAAAATCGGGAGGGAACGTCTTTGCCCGATGCATCCTGTAATTGAAAATGAAGATGTGGAAAAGCCGAGTAACCAGTATTGCCGCTAAAACCGATGTGCTGACCCATGTGAACGGTATCCCCTTCATTCACCAATACTCCATCTTTTTGCAAATGCCAATACATAGCTTTACTACCATCTGCATGCCTTATAATAATGAAATTGCCATCATTTAAATTCTGATCGCCCAAACCGCCCCGATCACTGTCTTCTCGCATTGCAGAAACCACACCCGCTCTTGCTGCACAAATCTTGGTGCCTTTTTTCATTTTAAAATCAAGGGACAATTCAGATTCGTGACTCATTTTGCTGTTGTAATACCAATGTGATTTATATAATATGCCAATATTTTATAAAACTTACAGTGGTAAATGCCGATGGTATCAAACAAATAGTACAATGAGGCGATAGCCGATATTGGACTATATTGTTTGTCCAATCGGTATAAGCCTGTATCAATAAAAATCGCTTGCCTTTGGTGAAAGGCAGCCTGTAAATAAAACTGGTATCTGGTTTTACTTTTCCATCTTTGAGATTCATGATTTCCTGATCGCTCAACTGTGCGACCGAATTGGTTGAATTTATACAGCAACAAAGGATAGCTATAAATTGAAGGAAGGCCGATTTTTTCATTTGGCAGGTTTGAGTTTTTGAAGTTAGTACAATTGTGGTTTGTCGCAACCAACCGAAGAATAGAAAATAGTTTTCGGAAAAAGGATGAAAACGAAAAGAGCACCCAATTTGGATGCTCTTGCAATGTATTTTTATAATGGTATTATTCTGCTTCTGCCACTACTTCTTTTACTTCGGGAATCATACGCTTCATCATTCCCTCGATACCCGCTTTTAGGGTGATCATCGAAGAAGGGCAACCACTGCAGCTTCCCTGTAACATCAGGTTAACCTTGCCATCTTCATAACTTTTAAACTGAATGGCACCGCCGTCCATTTCAACCGCTGGTTTCACATAATTCTCCAATAGTTCTTTGATGCGTTTTACCACATCGTCGTCGTCTGCGTGTACTTCGTTGGTGCTTTCTACTTTCACTTTGGCCACTTCTTCTTCGTTCACTACTGCTTTGCCTTCTTCCAAATATTCTTTCAGAAATTGTTTGATGGTAGGAATCACATCCTGCCAATCTTCTGTATCGGCAGTTTTGCTCAGCGTTACAAAATTGCTAGCAATGAACACCGAACGAATGAATGGAAAGGTGAACAACTGCTGCGCCAAAGGTGATGGTTTTGCACTTGCCTCATCTGGAAAATCGATGCTTTTGCCTGGATACAACAATTTGTTGGCCACAAATTTCATGGTTTCCGGGTTGGGCGTCATTTCGGTATATATGCTGATAACGGGGTTCCCTGTTTTGATCATAATCGTACTGTGTTTTTATTTTCTATCGCAAAAATAGCCAATATTAACGGAAACCTTGAGTTGGTTCCCGTTAAAAAAGGGCGAAAGACCCTTAATTTTCTGATATCGAAAATGCCAGCAACATGCTGTATTGGTCATTAAAATCCATTATCCTACTGATACTCCATCTTGTAATGCACTATTCTACGATCCTCAGTTTGGCATAATTGAGCATGATCTTTTTTTCGCCATTCAGCTCAAATTGAACGGTGGCAATGGGGTTATGGGAAGCACCTTCCATTTTAGTAACTTCTCCAAAACCAAATTTCTGGTGTTCTACTTTTTGTCCGGCCTGCAGGTTGCTGGTATCGCTGGGCACAAAGTTTTCAGAAGGCGTATGTTCCACTGTTTTTGGTGCAGAAGGTTTTGCCACTGCGTATGATGGCACGGCTGGCTTTTTAGTAGGCGGTGCCCCGTATTTTTTTTCTGCTTTGCCCGCATCATCAAAGCTGCCACCAAAACCTCGTTGCATTCTTTCGAAAGCGCTGCCCTGTTGCCAACCACTGGTGGCGTTGTTGCGGGCATTGCCGCCAGCATAACTCCTGTCAACCATGGTCTCCGGCATTTCTTCGATGAATCGGCTGGGATCGTTTTGCTGCAACTGACCAAACCGATAACGGGCATTGGCATACGTGAGAAACAGGTTTTTCTTTGCTCGAGTAACGGCCACATAAAACAACCTTCTTTCTTCTTCCAACTCTTCTCTGGTGTTGATGCTCATCGCATTCGGGAATAGCGTTTCTTCCAATCCACCTACAAACACCACCGGAAATTCCAATCCTTTGGCCGCGTGTATCGTCATCAGCTTTACTAAGTCTGAATTTTCTTTGTCTTCGTTATCCGCATCCGTTAGCAACATGATTTGTTGCAGGTAAGTACCCAACCCTTTATCGCCCACTTCTCCATCTTCTTCATTCATGGGCGTTTCTATAAACTCTTTGATAGAGTTTAGCAATTCCTGCACATTCTCATACCGGGCCAACCCTTCGGTGGTTTTATCGTTGAAGAGTTCCTTTACCAGTCCGGTGCTTTTACCTACTATCACCGCCAATTCATACGCATTTTTTTTCTGGAGTTCACTCTGGAACATTTTGATCATGGTCACGAAGTTGTCGATGGCTTCGAGGGTTCCACTTTTAAAGCCATACATAGCCGCATTGCACAACACATCCCACATGCTTTGGTTGCTTTCGTTGGCATACAGCACGGCTTTGTCCATGGTGGTTTTCCCAATGCCCCTCGCTGGGTAATTGATGATCCTTTTTAGCCCTTCTTCATCACGAGGATTGGCCACAATACGTAGGTAAGCCAGGTAATCTTTTACTTCTTTGCGTTGGTAAAAACTCATACCGCCATAAATGCGGTAGGCAATGCCCATGCGCCGGAGCGATTCTTCAAAACTCCTGCTCTGTGCGTTGGTGCGGTATAAAATGGCAAAATCTTTGTTAAAAAAATGATTGCGCAATTTTTGCTCTTTGATGGTGTCGGCTACGAACTTGCCTTCGTCGTTGTCCGTCATGGTGCGCACCAGTTTAATTTTTTCACCCTCTACATTATCGGTAAACAAGGTTTTTTCAATCTGCCCTTTGTTGTTGGCAATGATTACGTTGGCAACGTTCAAAATGGTTTTGGTGCTGCGGTAATTCTGTTCCAGCTTCACCACTTTTACGTCGTCGTAATCTTTTTGAAATTGTAAAATATTGGCGATGGTGGCACCGCGAAAACTGTAAATACTTTGGGCATCATCTCCAACCACACAAACGTTTTCGTGCATGGCACCCAATAATTTAATGATTTCATACTGTGCGGGGTTGGTATCTTGGTACTCATCAATAAGTATGTATTTGAATTTGCGCTGGTACTTGCTCAGGGCTTCTGGGTTGTTTTTGAGCAGTAGGTACATTTTAAACAGCAGGTCATCAAAATCCATGGCACCGTTTTTAAAACAGCGTTTGGCATAGGCCTCATAAATTTGACCAATCATGGGGCGGTTGGCGCGGGCATCTTCTTGTTGTAACAAATAATCGTTGAGGTATTCTGCTGGGCCCACCAATCCGTTTTTGGCGGCAGAAATTCTGTTATAAACGATGTTGGGTTTGTATTGTTTGTCATCGAGGTTCAATTCATTTACCACAGTTTTTACCACCGCTTTGGCATCGTCGGTATCGTAAATGGTGAAGCTGGATGGGTAGCCAATTTTAGGTGCCTCCGATCTTAGTATTCTTGCAAACACACTGTGAAAGGTGCCAACGTATAGGTTGCGGGCTTCGCTGTTGCCCAGAATTTTTTCGATCCTTTCTTTCATTTCGGCTGCTGCCTTGTTGGTAAACGTAAGCGCCAAAATATTGAAAGCGTCTACCTGGTGGTGCCCCATGAGGTGGGTGATACGTGTGGTGAGTACTTTGGTTTTACCACTACCAGCGCCTGCGATGATCATAATAGGACCATCTTTGTGTATCACTGCTTCCCGCTGCGGGTCATTCAATTCGTCTAAATAATTCCTCATGCCACAAAGGTAATTTGTATTGGCTGTATTTAGAGGGAGGTGGATAATCTGTTAAGGCCTCACACAGTAGAAAATAAACTACCCAAGCCCATCCATTCAACAATATTTTTCCTCAAATGCCCGTTTGTTTTGATGAATGCATTAATTTGTATTCCCAAATCACTCCACCAAAGCGTATGAAAAACAACTTATTCACACCAGTTATCATGCTGTGCATTTCTGTGGCATTGGCCACTTGTACCAAAACCACCGATTTTGAAGCAGTGGGCGGTGATCTCCCTACCAATTACATTACTTTACAGGCAGATGGCAGTTTTACACCAGCCATTTTAAGAGTTGCCAGTGGTTCTTCCATCACGTTTGTAAACAACGACAATGACCCCCATCAATTGCTGAGCTCAGATTCGGTGAGCATCAACACCGGCCTCATTGAACCTGGTCGCTCATTTTTCTTTAAAAAAGATAAACTGATTGGAACCTATTCATATCGCTGCACGCTAGATAGCAACATTAGAGGAACCGTAATCATCACCCCCTAATAAACATTGAGTGATGAAGTATAATGGTGAATCAATAACAATTTTCTCGAGAATATTCCTTCAAATACAGTAGAACCATTTTCGGCAACGGCTGCCAAAGAATCATTGAAACAAAAAAACTCCCGCCTCCATAAAATACGCACCTTTGTGCTCTCAACATTTTTATGGCAAACAAAGGCACTGCAGCAATTGGATTTATTTTTATCACTTTGATGATCGACATTACAGGATTGGGCCTCATCATCCCAGTAATGCCGTCTTTAATTGAGGAACTAACCGGTGAAGGCATCAGCAGGGCATCTGAATATGGTGGCTGGCTGGTGTTCACTTTTGCGGTGATGCAGTTTTTGTTTTCCCCAGTGTTAGGCGGACTCAGTGATCAATACGGTAGGCGGCCCATCATACTCATTGCCCTATTTGGCTTTGCAATAGATTACCTGCTATTGGCCTTTGCGCCCACTTTATTGTGGCTGTTTATAGGCAGGGCGCTTGCCGGCGTAACCGGTGCCAGCATTACCACGGCTACTGCCTACATTGCAGACATTAGCACCAAGGAAAACAGGGCACAAAATTTCGGAATGATTGGTGCTGCATTTGGATTGGGCTTTATAATTGGCCCAGTGATTGGTGGTTTGTTGGGCAGTTTTGGCTCGAGGGTTCCTTTTATGGTGGCTGCCGCGCTCACTTTCGTCAACTTCCTGTATGGTTATTTTGTGTTGCCAGAGTCATTGAAAAAAGAAAACAGGAGACCCTTCAATTGGAAAAGGGCCAACCCCATTGGTTCTTTAAAAAATTTACAACGCTACCCAGCTTTGAGCGGATTGGCATTTTCCTTTATCCTCATCAACCTTGCTTCCCATGCGGTGCAAAGCAACTGGAGTTATTTTGTAATCGAAAAATTTGCATGGAGCGAAACCATGATCGGTATTTCTTTGGGTGTGGTAGGTATTTTAGTGGCATTGGTACAGGGCGGTTTGATCCGTTTTATTAATCCAAGATTGGGGAATGAAAAAAGCGTTTACACGGGACTGTTACTTTACAGTGCTGGTTTGTTTTTGTTTGCATTCGCCAGTCAAAGTTGGATGATGTTTGTATTTTTAATTCCGTACTGCCTGGGTGGTATTGCAGGGCCGGCTATACAATCAATCATGAGCAGCAGTGTGCCTGCCAATGAGCAAGGTGAGCTACAAGGGGCGCTCACAGGTCTGTTGAGTCTTACTTCAATTGTGGGTCCGCCCATGATGACCGGACTCTTTGCCTATTTTACCAAACCAACTGCACCCGTACACTTTTCTGGTGCCGCATTTTTATTAGGCGCCCTGCTAATGTTACTCAGTAGCACCATTGCATACAGGAGTTTGCGCCAAAAAGGTAAAACTACGTTGGGAAATTACCCTGCTTAAAACTTCGTGTATGCGTAACAGTAACAAACGGTTGCGGAGAGTGCCATTACAAAAAAATATATGTTTGTTTTTTGATTTCAACATACAATAAAAGTTTAAGAAAAACGCTTATTATATATCTCAAACGAACCACACTTACCGGAACGATTGAGCCCCACAAGAAACTAAGAAACAACAGCTTACCGATTACAACAGCGCCATATCAACGGCTTGCGGCATCTATTTTTCAATTGTTTTTTTTGGACCATTATTTTACATTCCCGAAAGGGACATGGCATCATTATTTTATAACTATAATAATTATTCTATAGTTTTTTTTGTTAGGCACTACAGGACAACGAAGAGCCCCGATATTGGACGGGGCTTCTTCATTTTTGGGAAGTGAAGGAATGGAATAGAATGATTTTGTCGCTTGGGAATTGATCTACAAAAAAGCCGCTCAAAAAATGGAGCGGCTAATCTTCTTACAAAAAATATCTCTACGCTTTCATAGCCGTTTTCACAAAATCCATCAGCACTTTAATTTTATCGGGCGAAAAGTCGAATTCCAAACCTGCCGTTTGATACAGCTCTGGTAATGTTTTAGTAGCACCTAAGGATAAAGCATTCATATAGTTTTGAATGGCTTTTTTTGGATCGTTTTTAAATTGCATCCACATACCAATGGCACCCAATTGTGCAATACCATATTCGATGTAATAAAAGGGCACTTCATACAAATGTAATTGGCGCTGCCATGCATTGCTGCGATAGGCTCCCAGTCCGCTGTAATCAATCACATCGTCCTGAAATTCTGCCAACACGCTTTCCCATGCAGCCGTTCTTTCTGCGTGTGAGTGTGTAGGATGTTCGTACACCCAATGCTGAAATTTATCAATGATGGCTATCCATGGAAATATAGTGATCACTCTTTCTAATTGGTGTTCTTTTGCTCTTTGCAAATCGGCGGTATCGGTAAAAAAACTGTCCCAATAATCCATGCTAAACAACTCCATGGCCATACTTGCCACTTCAGCAATTTCCATCGGATATTCTTTAAACCCGTTTAACGGCAGATGATGCGCCAGAAAAGAATGAATGGCGTGCCCACCTTCGTGCACCATCGTAGTTACATCGTGCATTTGTCCGGCGGCATTCATAAAAATAAATGGGGCGCCACTTTCTGCGAGGGGGCAATTGTATCCGCCTGGTGCTTTTCCTTTTCTACTTTCTAGGTCAAGGTGTTTCAGGTCTTTCATTTTTGCCAAACAATTACCAAAAAACGGATGTAGTTTGGTGAAACAATCAATAGACTTTTGAAGCAATTCTTCTCCATTTTTAAACGGCCTCAATGGCAGTGTGCCAGAGGGTTCGGCATCTACATCCCATGGACGAAGTACAGCCAATCCTAATTTTTCTTTTTTCTTTTTATAGATCTCGTTTACCAATGGCAGCACATGCAGCTTTACAGCTTCGTGAAAGCGGAAACAATCTTCTTTGTTGTAGTCGAATCTGCCCAATTCTTTGAAACGATAATCGCGGTAATTTTCAAAATTGGCGTTGGCTGCCTCTTGGTTACGGATGCTGATGAGTTTGTCAAACAGTTCGTTCAGCTTTTCTTTATCGGCCAGTCGGCGTTGCTGAATTTTATGATAGGCTTCTTCTCTTAAATTTCTATCTGGATTTTCCAAAAATTTAGCAGCTTGTTGCAGCGTGTATTCGGTACCTTTTATTTCTACCATCATGGCACCTGTAATTTGTCCAAACTGCTGTTGCAACACTGCTGCTTCTGCCTGCAGAGGAATATTGGCTTCCCTGAAAAGTTCGATGCTTTTGCGAATGCTGCGGAGGTAAGTGTGGTACTTGCTGGCATCCAATTGTGGCAACAAAGTAGATGCCATCAATTTTTTATTTAGTGCATCCGCAAGGGGTTGTATTTGTGGCTGGATATTCAGGCAAAAATCGTTGAAAGCAGCTTCCAGATCTTTGTTTTCCGTATCGCAGGTCATTTTGATCTGCCGCCAGCAAGCGTCTTCACTCACTGCGGCTTCTAGCTCACTTTGGTCTTGCAGCCAGTGTTCCAACTCTTCTACAGTATTGATTGCTCTGTTGAGCAAAGCTGTGAAATAAGGTTCTAATGACGCCCAATCATGAACGGTAAAATCGGCAGGTAAAAAAGTACGGGGTAATTTTTGAATATCGGCGGTATACATGTATTGCAAATTATAAATGAAGGAGGAATACTGTAAATAAGGAAGTCATTTGAAGGAGTTGCTATTACAACATCCTGCAAATGACTCCGTTCGTAAACAGCTGTATGAATTATGCCATTTTACGTGGCGTATTTATTTTTTTTACGGGTGCACTTTTGGGCGCTGCTGTTTTTGGCATGGCGGCCTTGCTGCTTTTCTTTTCGGCTACTGGAGCTGCTGCTTCGTCAGCAATGGTATCTTCACCTGGCTCTGTCAACTTAATTTCAATACCGGCTTTTTGTAAGATCTCTAACCAACGAACCATTTTTTTCATGTCGCTGCCATATACTCTTTCGAAATCCATGGTAGGATACACTTTTCCAAAATATGCTTTGATGGCTTTGCCGTCTGCTTTTGCATCGGGCAGGGCTTCTTTGCTGGCTTGCATGGCAGTTAACACTTCTGTAAGATTTACATTGTCTGCAGTGGTGTACACTTCGATGCTCTCTAGGTGAGAAAAATTGTGAACGCGGTTGCTCAGAAATTTAACGCTGTTGTCTTCCAGCGATTTCACAATGCCGCCATCAGCCTTTGAGGAAACGAGTTCGAACAATCCACCCAATCCTGTAACGGATACTATTTTATTGTAATTCATATAAGATAAGTTGTTTGTCTTTTTAGGGTTGCAATTTAGCCTTTCTGGGTCATATAACAAACCCGGCGTTCTTGGTAAAGAGTTTTAACAATAAAAAAATGGAAGTCGGCGAAGGTTTTAGAAACCGTATGGCGTCTGATAAACAAACTAATATTTTTATGAGTAGATATGGTATTCTGACGATTGTGATGATTTCGATTTCATTGGTGGGTTTGGCACAAACAGGTTCCATTAAGGCTGTTGTGAACAATAACAACGAGCAAAAGCCGGTAGCGGGTGCTACTGTTTCTTTGTTGCTTCAAAAAGACAGCACACTGGTTAAAAATACCGTGACCAATAAAGACGGCTTCTTTATCTTGGATGGATTGGCGGCCAACAACTTTATCGTAACCATTAATACGGTGAGTTATCAACAATTTACTTCTTTTATTACACTGCAGGAAGGAGAATCCAAAAACCTAGGAACGGTTGGTTTAAATGTAAAAGGAAAAGACCTGGAAGCCATTACCATTGTTTCCCGTACAGCACCGGTGGTGCAAAAAGGCGATACTTCACAATTTAGTGCCAGCCAATACAAGGTAAATCCCGATGCAACAGTAGAGGACCTTATTAAAAAAATGCCTTCTATTACTGTGGCCAAAGATGGTACGGTAACGGCACAAGGTGAGCAGGTACGTAAGGTTACCATTGATGGAAAAGACTTTTTTGGTGATGACGCTTCGGCGGCACTAAAAAACCTTCCTTCAGAAGTGGTTGATAAAATCCAGGTGTTCGACCGTTTGAGCGATCAGGCACAACTAACCGGTGTTGATGATGGAAATTCTCAGAAAGCCATCAATATTGTTACCAAAGCTGGTTTGAAAAATGGACAGTTTGGTCGTGCATATGCGGGCTATGGTACAGATGACCGGTACCTAGCGGGTGGAAACGTGAGTTTCTTTAAAGGGGACAGGCGTTTGTCGTTGGTAGCTAATTTCAACAACGTTAACCAACAAAATTTCGGTTCACAAGATTTATTGGGGGTTACAAGTAGTGGCGGTGGCGGTGGTAGTGGCAGCCGTGGCGGTGGAAGCTGGGGCGGTGGAAGCTGGGGAGGCGGAAATGAAAATTTTTCCGTTGGCCAGTCAAACGGTATCAGCAAAACAAACGCTCTTGGTTTTAACTTCAGCAATAAGTATGGTCCAAAATTGAGTTTAACGGCTAGTTATTTTTTCAACCAGAGCAGCAACGAAAATGTTTCTATTCTTAATACAGAAACATTTGCGGCTGATGGAAAAAACCAGTTCACAAACCAGTCTAGCAGCACTTCAACAGACAATTACAACCATCGACTCAACATGCGTTTAGAGTATAAGATTGACTCTAACAACAGCATATCGATTATTCCGAGTGTTAACATTCAGGGGAATAATTCAAATGGTTTAAGTTCAATTCAAAGATATTTTGATAATGGAGTGATCGATTCGCTTGAAAATTCATTGGTTAGATCAGAAGCAGAGAGGGCAGGTTACAACATTCGAAACAACATCTTATATCGTCATGCTTTTGCGAAACGTGGAAGAAGTTTATCGCTTGGTTTCAACATGAATTTCTCTAGAAATAGTTCCGAAGCCATCACAGATGGAAACTACCGTTTCTATAAACCGGGAGTTATTCAAGATTCTGTAAGAAATCAGTTTGGCGATAACCTAACCAATGGGGAAAGATATGAGGGAACCATCACCTACACAGAACCATTGAGTAAAAAAGCCCAGCTTCAAATTGAATACCAGCCAAGTGTACAGTACAGCAAGGCGACTAATAAAACCTTTTTGTATGATGGATCAAAATACGACGATTTCCAACCTGAATTTTCTAACCAGTTCGACAACATCATTACCACTAACCGAGGAGGAATCACCTACAGGTTCAACAAAAACAGAGACGAAAATTTAGCAATAGGTGTAAACTATCAAGGAACAAAGCTCGAGAGCCAACGTACATATCCAACCGCCGGTTCATTAAAACAATCTTTTTCAGATTTTCTGCCCAATGCATTTTGGCGGAAGAAGCTCTCTGCCACTGGTAATATTCGAATTTTTTACCGCGCCTCTGTAAATTTTCCTACGGTTAATCAATTACAAGATGTGATAGATGTGAGTAATCCGTTCAGGGTGAGTGTAGGTAACCCAACGTTGAAACAAAGCAATACTCATTTTCTGGGTGGTAGGTATTCATATACCAATAGCAAAACAAGCAAGAGTTTCTTTGCAAATATTTTTGCTCAAACCGCTAGTAATTTTATTACAAATGCAGTGTATATTCCAAGAACAAGTGATTCTACACTTCCAAATGGCGTAGTGTTAAAAAGAGGATCTCAGTTAATCAAACCTGTTAACCTGGATGGGTATAGAAATATTCGAACATTCCTAACATACAGTATGCCTATTAAAGCTATTAAGACCACCGTAAACTTAAATGCAGGGGTTAGTTATTCTAGGCTTCCGGGGTTACAAAACGATCAAAAGTCAACGACGGATAACATTGTTTACAATACCGGAATTGTTTTGGCGAGCAACATCAGCCAATACATTGATTTCAATATAAATTATAGCCTATCCTTGAACGATGCCAACAACTCGTTGAATTCAAGTCTTAACAATCGTTTCATCAATCATGTATCAGGTGCCACTCTTAATTTATTGAGCAAAACAGGTTGGTTCGTTCAAAACGATGTGACCAACCAAACATATACAGGATTAAGCGAAGGGTTTAACCAAAGTTTTTGGTTGTGGAATGCAGGCATTGGTAAAAAATTCCTGAAGAACAAAGCTGGGGAACTCAAATTAACGGTGTTTGATTTGTTGAAACAAAACCAAAGTATCTCAAGAACTGTAACGAGCGACGGCATCGAAGATCGCCAAAGCTTGGTATTGCAACAATACTTTATGCTTACGTTTACTTATAACCTTAAAAACTTCGGCAAACCAAAAGCGAATCGTGGAACCGATGATGGAGAGGGTTATAGAAGAGGAATGTAACAAAAGTTCGGGCTGAATCATTCGGTCAAAAGCTGTAACTTTAAAACAACTTTTAACCAACTTTTTTTGAATCAGCCCGAACTCATTCACAGACTAAAAAACGGAGATACAGCTGTTTTCAGTGATATTGTTACCCTTTGGCAAAATATGGTTTACAATACTGCGCTCAGCATTGTGCAAAACGAAACCGACGCAGAAGATATTACCCAAGATGTGTTCATTGAAGTGTATGAAAAATCAGACCAGTTTAGGGGAGATGCATTGCTCAGTACTTGGATATACAGAATCACCATCAACAAAGCGCTTGACCTTGAACGAAGAAAAAAGCGTGAGAAAAATGGGGGATTGTTACAAAAAATATTTGCAGTAAAAGAGGAAGAAGAACCGGTAAATTTTAACCACCCAGGAGTACAGTTAGATAACAAAGAAAATGCCGCAATGCTTTTCAAAGCCCTGAAAAAATTACCCGAAAACCAACAAGTAGCTTTTACGCTGCATAAAATTGAAGGACTCACTTATCAGCAGATGGCAGACGTGATGGAAATTAGTTTATCGGCAGCAGAAGGTTTGATGGTAAGGGCAAAAGCAGGATTAAAAAAAATATTGGAACACTATTATTCTACACTTGATTAATAAAGGAAAAATGGAAAAAAACAAGCTGTCATCACATATCGAAGCTACCATCAACAGCATGGATGGTGCCTCAACAGCCACCCCGGCACCTTTTCTTCAAACCCGCATCAACGCAAGGTTACGGGCCAAAACAACAGAAGGCTACCCTATGTGGGAAAAAGTGAGTATGTTCCTTTCAAGGCCAGGTATTGCCATAGCAACACTTGCTTTCATCATCCTCCTTAATATTTTGTTGTACAACTTTAGTGATAGCAATGGAACTCTCAACAATAATTTGCAAAATCTGCAGGCTTCCGCAGACGACAACCCAATGAACAACGCAGCGGCTTTGTTTGATATAGAAAATTTTCAACCATGATTCCAAAACCTACAAACAGTAAATACTTATTAGTGTTGATTGCCGTTTTACTGGCAGCCAATATTATTGGCATTGTTTATTTCATCAGCAACAAACCCAATGGTGGCAATGCAGGCGGTTATGATAGAAAAGCTGCGATGGTCAACTATCTTAAAAAGGATCTGGGTTTTTCTGATGCACAACTTTTGTCGTACGACAGCCTAGAACAACTGCACTGGCAAGGGATGAAACCATTGTTTGATACCCTACGAAAAGAAAAAGAAAAGCGTATTCGCTACATCGCCAACTTCGGTTTTGAAGACAGTGCCATCAGTACTGCCGTAGCAAAAACGGCCGTTAAACAACAGTTGGTAGAAACCAGTATGTTGATGCATGTAAAAAACATCCGCAATCTCTGCACTCCAGCACAAAAAATAATGTACGATACCAGCATCTACAAAATGTTTGTGCGAAAAACGCCTGAAAAAAAATAATTCACCACCTGAGCAATCTTCGTTTTAAAAAACACAAACATGAAAAAACAATTAACACTTTTACTAATGGCATTTTTTGTTGGCATCACTGGTTTGATGGCACAGGGCGGTATGCAACGCCAAACACCTGAAGAACGTATAAAAGCCACGATGGAAAAAATGGCAGTACTTGGCTTGAACGAAGACCAAACTAAAAAAACTACTGTAGTTATTACAGACTTCGTTGGCAATCAGCAAAAAGCCATGGAAGATTTTCGTGCCACTTTCGTTGGCGACCGTGAAGCATTGAGGGCTAAAAGAATAGAAATAGAAGATGACAGAGATAAAAAATTAAAAGAAATTTTTAATGCCGACCAATACAAAAAGTGGATCGAAGAAATTGTGCCTTCTATGAGGCCGCAACGCAGCAATCAATAAAGATGTTTTAGCATTCAACATGAAAGAGGATCAACCGAAAAGCTGATTCTCTTTTATATTGAGACATCTCATGCTTTGAAGCACGTTACCCATCATTAGAAATCTTCGGAAAGCGCACGGGTGTTTTCCAATTCTTCTAACACCCGTTCTATTCTTTCTTTTAAATGTTCGTAGTCTGTGTAACCACGTGCTACCATATTAAATTTCGTTGCCCCGGTTTGGATGAACACCGTAGGATATCCTGTTACCTGCAGCTGTTTCATCAATGAAAATTCGTAATAAGCCATTTCCTTATATTCCTCACTGCTGAGTTTACTGTAAAATATTTCTGATTGAATACTGTACTTTTCTAGTAAATGCCGATAGGCTTCATCATCTGTAAGATCTCTGCCTTCGAAGTGCAATGCATATTGCAGGTCAGCAGCAAATTCAACAGATCTATCTGGGTAAAATTCTTTGAAAATACACATGGCGATCGCTGGCTTTTCGGAGTGTGGATACCAATCGCTTTCATCCGGGTTTTTGATATGCCATAAATAATCTGGACCAAAAGTTGCGCCCGTTGTTTCCTCTACCGTTTTATAAGCATTCAGAATGTACCCAGCTGTTGATGAAATATGAACCGGTTTTTCCGGTAAAACCATGCCTCCGCTCAGCACATCCGTAGAAAGCCGGTCGGAAAATGTTTCGGCAATTTTTGTGATCACTGAGCTGAATCCATAACACCAGCCACAGTAAGCATCGTAGCAATAAATCAACATTGGTTGCATAACAAATCGTTTAGTAAAATAAAAATTCCCAGAAAAACAACCTGCTTTATTAAGAACATTGTTTTTCTGGGAATATAAAATTACTACAGCTCTTTTATTTTCGGCTGTATTTTATCTCCATCATTTTAAATTCTTTTCCATCAGGCCCGTTGCCATACATTTCCATTAGCTGGTTTTTATCATCTACAATTTTGAAGATCTCTTTAACAGCCACTTCTTTACCAGTGCCAGCTGCTGGGTCAACCGCCATTCCTTTTAAGGTCATCGATTTGCTACTTTCATCCCATGGCCCTTCTATCACCATGATACCAGTGCCCATGTTATCGATCCAAGTACTGGTGAATATTTTTTTTGCATTGTCGTAAGCCAATAAACTTCTTCCTTCAAAGGGTTGGCCCATCATATTTCCGGCGAACATAGCTTGTTGATACCTGCCTCCCATGATCATGCTGTTGGTAGCAGTTCCCTGTGAAATTTCCGGCGTTGCACCTGGGCTTTGCCACATGGTTACTGTTGCGTTCCATTTGCCATCCCAAGACGCCATCATTTTGTGTACATCCGATGGGGTCATATAAGCTCCCCAGTTTTTAGCGATGGTAGCCGAATCCATGAGTGCTGCTGGAGGGGTTTCAGCCGTAGTAACCGTATTGCTTTCTTTAACAATTTCTGTTGCCGAATCCGTAGATTTTTTCTCTGTTTCATTACAGCTCCAAAGCAGCAAGCAAGTAATGACGAGGAAATTTGACATTCTTTTCATGACGTTGATTTTACTTTGATTAATAAATATGAAACAAAGTATACAATTTATTCATCAATGTCAAGCTGTATTTTTTAATGTGCCTGCAACCAGTTTTCCCCAAATCCCAGTTCTGCATTGGTGGGCACATCATTGGGTAACTTCAAAGCCGTTTGCATACATTCTAAAATGATGGGTTGAATAATGTGTAACTCATCCTTGTGCACATCAAATACCAATTCATCATGCACTTGCAACAACATTTTACTTTTGAAGCCCCTTTGCAAAAAGGTTTTATCAATTTGAATCATGGCCAGTTTTATCATATCGGCAGCCGTTCCTTGAATGGGCGAGTTGATGGCATTGCGTTCTGCAAAACCCCGCACCGTAAAGTTGGCGCTGTTGATGTCTCTTAACCAACGTTTGCGGCCCATCAGGGTTTCTACATAGCCATTGTCTTTGGCAAACTGAATGGTTTCATTCATGTACTGCTGAATATTGGGAAATTGCGTTTTATAATTGTCGATGATTTCTTTGGCTTCTGCGCGGGGAATGCCCAAATTTTCAGCCAACCCAAAAGCACCCTGCCCGTAAATGATGCCAAAGTTCACACTCTTGGCTTTGTACCTCATTTCTTTTGTTACGGCTGATTCTTCTACATGAAAAATTTTAGAGGCAGTAGCTGTGTGAATGTCAGTGCCCGCTTTAAAAGCCGCACACATGTTTACATCTCCGCTGATAGCCGCTACAATGCGCAGTTCTATCTGAGAATAATCTGCCGACATCAACAAATAATCTTCATTTCGGGGTACAAATGCTTTGCGAATTTCTCGGCCTTTCTCTGTTCTGATCGGAATATTCTGCAAATTAGGATTGTTGCTGCTCAACCTTCCGGTTACTGCCACGGCCTGCGCATAACTGGTATGTACCCTGCCGGTGATGGGGTGAATGAGCAACGGGAAGGCGTCTACATAAGTTGATTTTAGTTTGGTGAGTTCTCTAAAACTAAGGATGTCGTTACAAATCTTGTGCTGGTTGGCCAGTTTCGCCAACACATCTTCACCGGTAGCATATTGCCCAGTTTTGGTTTTTTTGGCTTTGGGATCCAAGGCCAATTTTTCGAACAGCACTTCGCCCAATTGTTTGGGTGATGCAAGGTTAAACCTTACGCCGGCTTGTTCATACACACTTTCCTCCGCAGTCTTGGCTTCGGCTTCCAGCTCTATAGAGTAGCTTTTTAAAAAATCTACGTCTACTTTTATGCCTTCAAATTCCATCCTGGCCAATACTTGTACCAATGGATTTTCTACCTCGTAAAAAACTTTTTCCACCGATTTACTTTTCAATTCTGGTAGAAAAACATGTTTTAATTGCAGCGTGATGTCTGCATCTTCCGCGGCATACTCTTTGGCCGTTTCTATGGCCACATCCCGCATATTCCCTTGGTTTTTTCCTTTTTTGCCAATGAGCTCTTCGATGTGAACAGGCTCGTAACCCAGGTATTTGGCACTGAGCAAATCCATACTTCTTTTGCCATCTGGTTCTATTACGTAATGTGCCAGCATGGTATCAAACAGGTTTCCCTTGAGTTCGATACCATACCATTTCAAAACCAGAATATCGTATTTTAAATTTTGACCTATCCAGGTTTTTGTGGAATCGCTGAACAGAGGTAACAGTTGTTGAAGCACCGCTTCAGTTTCTTTTCTGTCAGCCGAACAAGGAATATAAAAACCCTCTCCTGGCTTTATAGAAAAGCTGATGCCTACTAATGTTGCGAGGTTTGGATCGATGTTGGTGGTTTCGGTATCAAAACATATTTCTTCAGCGTTGTTCAATACCGCTAGTAGCCCATTTATTTCAGCATCATTGCTTATAAGGCTGTAGGTATGGGGGGTGTTGTGAATGTTTTTATCTACGATAATGGTTTCAGGGGCTTCGGCTGCAATTGCAGTTTGAGCAGTTGGCTGTGCGTTGGGAACAGATGTACCAAACAAATCGAGCTGTGTTTGTTCACCTGCAGTAATGCGTTCTTCTGATGTAGCAGGAATGTCTTCCCCCAAAATTCTTTTACCCACCGTTTTAAATTCCAGCTCCGTAAAAATTTCGCGCAGCAGGTCTTTATTCCATTCTTTTAACCCATAATCTTCTTCATGAAACTGTACCGGCACATCTATAATGATGGTGGCCAATTTTTTACTGAGGATGGCCAGGTCTTTGCCATTGCGCACTTTTTCGCCAAGGGCTCCTTTTATTTTGTCGGCATTTTCTAACACTTTTTCTAAAGTGCCATATTCTTTGAGCAGTTTCGCTGCCGTTTTTTCGCCCACACCCGGAATGCCAGGAATATTATCAACAGCATCTCCCATCAGTCCCAACACATCAATTACTTGGTCTACTGAAGCAATGTCCCATTTTTCGCAGACTTCTTTTGGCCCCAATATTTCAAGTGTGCCGCCCTGGTAAGGTGGTTTGTAAATTTTTATGTTTTCGCTTACCAACTGCCCGTAGTCTTTATCGGGTGTAACCATAAACACTTCGTAGCCCACTTTTTCGGCTTGTTTAGCCAGCGCACCAATAACGTCATCTGCTTCATAACCGTCGTTTTCTACCACGGGGATATTAAATCCCCTGATCATTCTTTTGATATCTGGTATAGCTCCCCTGATGTCTTCCGGCGTTTCCTGTCTATTGGCTTTGTAGTCTGCAAAATCGGTATGTCTTTCAGTGGGGGCATGTGTATCAAAACAAACCGCTATGTGGGTAGGCTTTTGGTTGTTGATGAGATCGACCAATGTGTTGAGGAATCCGAATTGAGCGTTGGTGTTTTTGCCTTTGCTGGTAATTCTTGGGCTACGTATCAATGAATAATAGGCTCTGAATATAAGTGCATAGGCATCTAGCAGGAATAATTTTTTTTGCATACAGCAAATGTAATTTTTTGAACCAAGAAATACTTTTGAAAGTTTTAAACCAACGACCCAGATCAATTCCTTATCAATTTTTTACATATATCATACAGATAGGACTTTTATTTGTTTTGCTATACTTACACGCTGCAAACGCAATGCAATACTTCCCTAAAAATTGATTACTTTGTTTTAACAAATTTTAAACTTCACCACTTATCATGGATCAGCAAATCATCAATCTCTACGACGAGTACACCCACAAGCCTTTGAGCAGAACCGTTTTTCTAAAAAGACTCGCCTTGTATACTGGCAGTATGGCTGCGGCGTTGAGCATGTTGCCTTTACTGGAGTCTTGCAAAACAGCGGCCACGGTTACGGCGGTTACCGACGATGAGTTGTTTACAGAAAATGTGAAATATGCTGGGCAAAATTGTGAAATGCAAGCTTATGTGGCACGTCCAAAAAAAGCGGGAAAATATCCAACTGTAATCGTCATACATGAAAACCGAGGATTGACCCCACATATCGAAGATGTAGCCAGAAGAGCTGCAAAAGCGGGTTACCTTGCTATTGCTCCCAACGCATTGGCAGCATTGGGAACTTTACCTGCCAACGATGATGAGGCCAGAACCATGTTTACCAAGTTAGATGCCAACCAAACCCTGCAAAACTTCATCAAAGCTTTTGAGTATGCAGGTAGCAGAAAAGACAGCAACGGGAAATTTGGCTGTGTAGGATTTTGCTGGGGTGGTGCTATGGCCAATAGTTTGGCGGTAAGTATGCCCAACCTAAAAGCTGCATCAGCCTATTATGGTCGTCAGCCAAAAGCCGAAGACGTGCCTAAAATAAAAGCCACCGTTCAGTTACATTTTGCCAGCCTAGATACAAGGGTGAATGAAGGCATTCCTGCTTATGAAGCTGCACTAAAAGCCAATAACATCAAATACGAATTGTTCATGTACGAAGGCGTGAACCATGCGTTTCACAACGACACTTCTGCTGCGCGATACAATGAAGCAGCAGCGAAGTTATCATGGAAAAGAACGTTGGGATTGTTTATGAAAACGATGGGGTAGCATTTCAACATGATTTCTAAGATAAGTTTGACGGCTCTGTATAACCTGCAGAGTGGTTTTTTGTGCGTATGTAAAAGTGTTGACTTAAGAACAACATGGCAGATTTTGGGTCAAGAAATTTTTTGCATTTCTATGCAGAACTAACAAGTTTATTTTTATTCCGTAGGAATAGAACCTTTGTGTCTTGGTGGCTTCGTGGCTAATACTCTTTTACGAAGTAAAAAATATTTGTCTGCGACAAAAATATCTTGCCACAAAGTCACGAAGACACAAAGGATTTGCTTCGCAAATAAAGAACACCAAATTTGTTTTCGATCTTAAAAAGGCAAACATATTATTTTTTTAAAAGCGTTAGAATCAGTTTATCACAATGCAAACCTTTCCACATTATTTGGGTTACTTTTACATCGCCCTCAAAGGGTACACGTACTATGGCTTTTACACTCAATGCTCCTTATTCGCCAGCAGGTGACCAACCTACTGCTATTGCACAATTAACGGAGGGTTTGCAAAACGGCGAACCCTTTCAAACCTTGTTGGGTGTTACCGGAAGTGGTAAAACATTTACCATGGCCAACGTCATTCAGCAGGTACAAAAACCCACATTGGTCATCACCCACAACAAAACATTGGTGGCTCAATTGTATGGTGAATTCAAACAGTTTTTCCCCGACAATGCCGTGGGTTACTTTGTGAGCTACTACGATTATTATCAACCCGAAGCATACATACCTACTAGCAACACTTATATTGAAAAAGATCTTGCTATTAACGAAGAGCTCGATAAACTTCGACTACAAGCCACTGCACAATTACTGAGCGGCAGAAGAGACATCATCATCGTAGCCAGTGTGAGTTGTATTTATGGTATGGGTAACCCTATTGAATATGAAAACAGCATCATCCGCATACAACAAGGGCAGGTACTGAGCCGACAGGGATTTTTGCATGCATTGGTAAACTCACTGTACCACCGCAGCCAAGGCGATTTTACCAGGGGCACCTTCCGGGTGAAAGGCGATACCATTGACATCAATTTGCCATATGTAGATTTTGGCTACCGCATCAGTTTTTTTGGAGATGAAATTGAAACCATAGAAACGCTGGAACTTTCTACCGGAAAAAGAATTACATCCGTAGAGAACGCTGCCATCTTTCCGGCCAATTTATACATTGCGCCCAAAGACATGATGGCGCAGGTGATCAACGAAATTCAAGACGAAACCGCTGCACAGGTTGAATATTTTAAAAACTCTGGTAAGTACATCGAAGCACAACGCATTGGCGAACGCGTAGCTTACGATTTAGAAATGATACGGGAGTTGGGTTATTGCAATGGCATTGAAAACTATTCTCGGTTTTTCGACCGAAGAAAACCAGGTGCAAGACCATTCTGTTTGCTCGACTATTTCCCAAAAGATTACCTCACCATTATTGATGAAAGTCACCAAACCGTTCCGCAAATCAGTGGCATGTACGGCGGCGATCGCAGCAGAAAATTGGTGTTGGTTGATTATGGTTTTCGATTGCCCTCGGCAATGGACAACCGACCACAGAATTTTCATGAATTTGAAAACCTGAGCAACCAGCTGGTATTTGTATCGGCCACTCCCGGCGATTATGAATTGGAAAAATGTGGTGGTGTGGTGGTTGAACAAGTGGTTCGTCCAACAGGATTACTAGATCCGCCAATTGAGATTCGTCCATCTGTTAACCAAATAGATGACCTCTTGGATGAAATTGAAAAAACCATTCAAAAGGGCGATCGCATTTTAGTGACCACCCTCACCAAAAGAATGGCGGAAGAGATGGACAAATACCTTCACCGCATCAACATCAAAAGCAAATACATTCACAGTGGCGTAGATACATTGGAAAGGGTAGAGATACTGAGAGAACTTCGGCTGGGCACCATCGATGTATTGGTAGGCGTAAACTTATTAAGAGAAGGACTCGATTTGCCAGAAGTATCGCTGGTAGCCATTTTGGATGCGGACAAAGAAGGATTCTTACGCAACGAAAGAAGTTTAACACAAACAGCCGGAAGGGCTGCGAGAAATGTAGATGGTCGCGTTATTTTTTATGCAGATAAGATCACTGAAAGCATGCAACGCACCATCGATGAAACCACCCGCAGAAGAGAAAAACAAATTGAATACAATACCAAACACGGCATCATTCCGAAAACGATTCAAAAAACCAAAGAGCAGGTGTTTGCCCAAGGCAGCGTGTTGGATGTGAAAGGCTATGACCCTAGCAACCCACGTTCTATAGCGCCAAATGAAGGACTGGTGACCGTTGCCGCTGAAGAACAGGAGCAATACAAAACCATTCCTCAAATGGAAAAAGCCATCGGCCGCACCAAAAAAGAAATGGAAAAAGCAGCTAGGGACCTCGACTTTATGGAAGCAGCAAGACTAAGAGATGAAATGTTTAAGATGCAAAAAGAATTGGAACAGATGAAGGAGTAGACTTCTGTATTAAAACTGTTTTGTAATTCATTTATGCTGATTCAATAGTAATAAAATAGGCTGTTTACCTGCTACTAATACTCTTCCCCATTTTCTTTTAAGTTACTTTTGCAGCCATGATTAAAAAAGGGTTGTTGTTGGTATGGCTGATGATGGGGGCTGTTGTTTCCATAGCGCAGCCTTGTACAGGAACCATCGCAACATATCCCTATGCGCAGGGTTTCGAAGCCAATGATGGCGGCTGGATACCTGGTGGTACATTCTCCGACTGGGAATGGGGCACTCCTGCAAAACCCGTCATTACAACCGCCGGAACCGGCACTCGATGCTGGGTTACCGGCACACTTAACGGAGGCGCTTACAACAACAGCGAAAACTCCTTTTTGGTGAGTCCATGCTTTAACTTCAGCACCCTACAATATCCAGAAATCAGGTTCAAATTATTTTGGGAAACAGAAAGAAGATTTGATGGCGCTTCTTTTGAATATTCGATTGATGGCGGCGGCAGTTGGACCACACTCGGCGACGCCAATTCAAACAACAACTGCAATGGCAGTAACTGGTTTAATGCTAGTAGCATTAATTTTTTGATCAACAGACCTGGATGGAGTGGCAACATTCAAGCAAACAGTGGGAGTTGCCTTGGAGGAGCAGGAAGTGGCGGCTGGCTAACGGCAAGGCATACACTGAGATTAATTGCCGGACAAACCAATGTAAGGTTTCGGTTTACTTTTGGAGCAGGTACCACCTGCAATGCTTACGACGGGTTTGCCATTGATGATATCGAAATCAGCGAAGCGCCCATAGATACTGCCTCTTTTAATTTCGTGTGTGGCACAGCAGCTCGTTCTGTAAATTTTACGGCCACCGGTAATTGCATCAACAGTTATGCCTGGAATTTTGGTGACCCTGCAAGCGGCGCTTCCAATACCGCCAACAGCCCCAATCCGGTGCACGTATTTTCGGGTGCTGGCACCTATACGGTAAGCCTCACTACTGGTTTTGTAAACAGTGCCCCTGTTAGTGTTACCAACCAAGTGACCATTCTCGGCACCAACACCCTCACTGTTTGGCCGGGTGCTTGTACTGGTGCCAGTGATGCCACATTGAGCGTGATAGCAAGTGGCAGCAGCAGTGGGTATTTCTACAACTGGAATACCACACCTGCACAATCAACTTCGAGCATCAGCAATGTAGGGCCAGGGAACTACACAGTGATTGTAAGCGCATTGAATGCCTGTAACAGCATCGCCAATTTTACACTCAGCGCCAATCCTTTACAATTGAATGCCACTGTACAAAACGAAACCTGTAACAATGCCAATGGAGCAATTTTTACAACTGTTACAGGAGGAAATGCACCTTACCGTTTTCTTTGGAGCAATGGCAACAGCAGCGCCAACCTTCAAAACATTACAGCTGGCAATTACACGGTGAACATTACAGATGTAAATGGATGCAGCCTACGCAGCAGCAGCATCGCAGTCAGCAACACCAACAGCAATGTGCTGGTAAATTTGGGAGCCGACCGCAGTATTTGCCCTGGTCAAACCATCGTGTTAAATGCAGGAGTATTTTCATCTTATCTGTGGCAAGACAACAGCCGCAACCAAACACTCCCCATCAACAGTGCGGGGTTGTATCGTGTAACCGTAACCGATAGTTTGGGCTGTGCTGGAACCGATGAACTGCTGGTTACTGAAGATTGTAGCGGCATTAATTTTCCATCGGCTTTCACCCCCAACAATGATGGACGAAATGATTTGTTTGGTCCGCTTGGAAACCTGTCTGCTCTTAGCAATTTCAAATTGTCTGTTTACAACCGCTACGGTCAACAAATATTTTTCAGCAACAACCCCTTTCAAAAATGGGATGGCCAGTGGAAAGGAAAGGCAGCGGACAGCAACAGTTTTGTGTGGATGGCCAGTTTCGAACTCAATGGCATATCGCAACAGGTGAAAGGAACAGTGATCCTCATTCAATAAATTTTCATAAAAAAAATGCAGCCTTAGAGCTGCACTTATAATATAGAATCGCTGCAAAGCGATGTAGCTATTTGTAAAACACTAATCTTGTTTTTCCGGTCGCATCATTGGGAACAACAATACATCTTGAATGGAAGACTGACCGGTGAGCAACATACACAAACGATCTATTCCAAATCCTATTCCGCTGGTTGGTGGCATTCCATATTCCAATGCACGGAGGAAGTCATGGTCAATGAACATCGCTTCATCATCGCCGCGTTCCATCAGTTTTACCTGTTCTTCAAAACGCTCCCGCTGTTCAATGGGATCATTCAACTCACTGTAGGCATTGGCAATCTCTTTGCCATTGATCATCAGCTCGAAACGCTCTACCAGTCCGGGTTTACTGCGATGTTTTTTAGTAAGCGGACTCATCTCTACCGGATAATCGGTAATGAATGTAGGTTGTATATAATGGTGCTCACACTTCTCTCCAAAAATTTCATCAATCAACTTGCCCTTCCCCCATTTTGCATCTGCATGAATGCCTATTTGCTGACAAACATCTCTGATGCCTGCTTCATCCATTTCGCTGATATCAAAACCTGTATGCTCTTTGATAGCATCATACATGGTGATGCGTTTGTAAGGTGCTTTGAAACTAATTTCCTTATCGCCCATCGTTACCACATCGGTACCGTTGGTAGCGATCGCTGTTTTTTCTAGCAACTGCTCAGTGGTGTCCATCATCCACTCATAATCTTTGTACGCGGTATAAAATTCCAACACGGTGAATTCTGGATTGTGGGTACGATCCATTCCTTCGTTGCGGAAGTTGCGACTGAATTCATACACCCACTCAAAACCACCCACGATGAGGCGCTTCAAATACAATTCATTGGCAATACGCATGTACATAGGAACATCCAGTGCATTGTGGTGTGTGCTAAACGGACGAGCCGCAGCGCCACCCGGAATGCTTTGTAACACGGGAGTGTCTACTTCGAGCGCACCTCTTTCATTTAAAAAAGCACGAATGGCATTCACCATTTTGGTACGCTTTAAAAACACTTCTTTTACAGCAGGATTTACAATGAGGTCGGCATAACGTTGGCGGTACCTGAATTCAGGATCGGTTACCTCGTCAAAGGCCTCTCCATCTTTTTCTTTCACGATGGGCAATGGCCTCAACGCTTTGCTTAATATTGAAAACTCTTTTACGTGGATAGATGTTTCACCGGTTTTGGTGGTAAATACAAACCCTTTTACACCTACGATATCGCCAATATCCACTAATTTTTTCCAAACAATTTGATACAGGGTTTTGTCTTCTCCCAAACAAATATCATCTTGGCGAATGTAAAACTGAATTTTACCTTCCCCATCTTGTAGAAGCGCAAAATTGGCTTTCCCCATGTCCCTCACACTCATGATACGACCTGCCACGCAAACTTCTTCAAAATCGGCTTTGTTTTCTTCACCCTTGTAATTGGCTTTGATGTAGGCAGAATTGGTGTTTACAGGATACAAGGCTGCAGGATATGCATCAATGCCCAGTTTGGTTAACTCTTCTAATTTTTCTCTACGGATAATTTCTTGTTCCGACAAATGTTGTGTACTCATAATGTTAAATTCGGCTGCGAAGGTAAACCATGTGAGGCAGGCAACCAAGCGAAGGATGAATGGGTTCTTTTCATTTGATTGGATAAAACAATCAATAAACAAGCATAGGCAGTAAGGCAGAAAGTAAATAATAGAAAATGTTTCCATGGTTTTACAACAACATTTGTTGATGGAACTGTTGAAACATTTTTGTTTAGCCTGTGGCGAAAAATCAATCCAAGGCTAATAATACCTGCCAGGCTGCGTCTACCCTACCGTCCTGTAACAGCTGGTGCGCATAACTGTGTAATTCTGTTTCCATATCGGAAGGATCGATAGAAAAATATTCGATGATTTTTTTTAGTTGGTCGTCGTTAAAACTGGGATCAATGGTAGGCAATGCGTGTACATTGGCCAATTGCCCCAGATCATTCCCTGTAAGTATTTTACTAGTGCGAATGCCTAACGGCAGCACATCTACGCCAATGCCCAAAGCAGTGTTTGGTTTTGCTACTTTAAACAAACTGTTGGCATCTACCTTGCAATACCAATCGCCACCGAGCCGGGCAATATGCGTTATTTTGGTTTGGTCAATTTTGTTGTTTTCGTCTAATATGTTGTCGTTGATGTGCATGCACAACACTTCACAAATCACCAGGTTGCCAGCACCGCCCTCACTGCCCAATGGTTTTACTTCTAATACCTTGCATTCCATTTTAATTTTACTTTCCTTTACCATGGGTGGTTGCACCATTGTGGCATTTTCTTTTGTAAATCCTGCTTTCACAAACTCGTTGGTGCCTTTGGGGTATTCGCAACTGGCCAGCGACATTTGTTGCACCATATCGTAATCAACAATATTGATGACCACTTCATTGATCTGCATTACATTTTCGAGTGTGTGTTTGGTACTGTTGTTTCGCACCCTTCTGGCAGGAGAAAAAATGAGAATGGGAGGGTTACTCGAAAACATATTAAAGAAACTAAACGGACTGAGGTTTACATTCCCTGCATCATCTATGGTAGACGCAAAACAAACAGGGCGGGGTGCTACGGCGTGTTGCAAATAATTTTGTGTGTCGGCGGCAGAGAGTGTAGACAAATCAATAAACATGTTTCTTACATTATGGTGAGGAACAAATACACGAAGAATGCTGTTGGTATTCAACAGCATATTATCAACTATTTTTCTTCAAGGCAAACAAACTGGCTTCGCTTTCTTCGGGTACCATTTTGTTGTTGAGATTACCCAGTCCATCAATTTCCATCTTTACCACATCACCGGGTTGCAGCCATTGTTCCTTGAAATTGGGGTCATGCAATTTTCCCGTTCCATTCAACTCCAAAAAACAACCTGTGCCTACGGTACCACTGCCAATAACATCTCCAGGTAACAAATTGACGCCATAGGAAGCTCTTTCAATAATTTCAGCAAATGTCCAGTCCATCTGCGACACATTCCCCTCACTCACCTGCACATCGTTTACCCAGCATTTCATACCCAAGTTCCAGGCCTTGCCGGTATGGCCTTCTTTACAGGGAACTTCATAATCTGCTAGTTCATCTAAGGTAACCAACATAGGTCCGATGCAGGTGGCAAAATCTTTGCCTTTTGCAGGGCCAAGGTTCAATAGCATTTCTTCCATTTGTAGTTTTCTGGCGCTCATATCATTCATGATCATCAAGCCAGCAATGTATTGGTCTGCCTCAGCGGCAGTTATATTTCTGCCCGGTTTGCTGATGACGATGGCGGCTTCCAATTCAAAATCTAGTTTTTCAAAATGATCGGGCATGCACAACACATCACCAGGCCCCTGAATGCTATTGTGGTTGGTAAAATAAAAGATGGGGTATTGATCAAACTCAGCAATCATATCTACTTTGCGGTTTCTGCGAGCCGCAGCTACGTGCTGCCGAAAAGCATAACCATCGCGGCAACTGGTAGGGTGTGGTACTGGTGCAATGATGATGGCTTCCTCATAACGGGTAGCCATTGCCTCACCAACCAAACCATCTTCTACACGTTGTTCACAAAATTGAGCCACTGGATACACATCCTCCCAATAATTTAAAAACATCGACATGCTGATGGGTAGATCGGGATGTAATTTATCGGTATCGTACAAAAATCCGTTCACCAACAAGGCCAATTGAGGGTAATTATTTTTAAGATGCGTAACCAGTTTCATGACAAGAAATTTAGTTTGCAAAAATAGGCATTTAATTTGCTTAGTTTATTTACATCCATTCCCCCTTTAAATATCAACAAAATTGGCAAAAGCTTAACCTGTTCAATAATCTACTATTTTTGGTTAAAACAGTATAATATTTTCGCTACAATTATTTATATTTGCATTGCCAATTTTTATGACTATGGAATTTGAAAAAATATACAATAAAGGGCAAGCACAGCTCTTCAAAAATCAATACCTCGAGTTTTTAACTAAAACACACCCTTTAGTTATCTGGGGAATGTATACGCCCATTTTAACGCTTCTTCCTTATTATGCGATTACCACACTATACTATAAGAGTACACTAGTGTTGTTATTGTTTATTGCGGGAATGATTTTTTGGACTTTAACAGAATACATATTGCACCGGTTTTTGTTTCACCATCATCCCAATACAGACAAAGGCAAACGCATCAATTATGTTTTGCATGGCAATCACCACGAATATCCGAGAGATAAAGAAAGGCTGTTTATGCCAGCGGTTCCAAGCCTAATGATCGCCTCCTTGTTTTTCCTTGTGTTTTATGTTGTATTAGGAAAGTATGCGATTCCATTTTTTCCAGGTTTTATGTTTGGATACCTCATTTATGGAAGTATGCATTACGCCATTCATGCCTGGAACCCTCCCTTTAAATGGATGAAAGGATTGTGGCGCAACCATCACCTGCATCATTACAAAGAAAACGATTTGGGTTTTGGTGTGAGCAGCACATTGTGGGACCATGTTTTTGGTACCATGTTCGATCTTAAAAAAGAAAAAGAAAATAAGGAAGAAGTAAATAAGCTAAGGTTTTAATAAATCTTCGCTTTACGCTACCAACGCTCTGTACCCTCTACATCTTCGGCTTCATTCCCATTAAATTTATTAGCCTCCCTTGAAGCTATTTTTTGTTGCTCCCTTTCTATTACGAGCGCTGCAATGATGCGACCTGCATCTGTTTTTGGATGATCTTGTAAAAGTGTTTTTAATTTTTTTTCGTTGATGTCCATTCTGTATAACAATTGAATCAATCTATCATATTGGTGCAGTATCATTTGGTTAATCACAGCTGCCAATGCCGCTTCCAATTGACTAGGGTCGTATTGAATGGCGGGAAGCCCAAACTTCGCCTGTACTTCATTCAAAAGCAATTGGTTGTTGGCCATACTTTAAAATTATAGGAAGATAATTAGTTCGATATTTTCCCTTTTTTATTCAACAAACTAAAAAAGTCATCCAAGTTGTAATTGGCAGTTTCTGTCACTGTTTTTTGAAAATCTTCAGGATAAGGATGTTTAAATTTCCACTGGTCAAAATACGCTCTCAATGCATCATCCGTTTTTTGTCGGCCAATCACTATTTCCAACGTGTACATCCAAACCGCTGTTTTGATGTACACCACAGTTCCATAATTTTCTTTACTGCTGAAGTCTACAGAGTTGGTGCCTATGGGTTCTTCCATGGGTATCTGCTGGTTCATGATATTATAGATGATGGCAAGAAATTCATCGGAACTGTTCTTTTTTAATTCTTCCGGAATGGCATTGCCAAAAATGGAGTTGGCCCTGTATTTTTCTGCTTCATACCTAAATTGCAAATAAGTATTGATGCCCTCATCCATCCAGGGAAAATCTCTTTCATTAGAAGCCAATATACCATAAAGCCAGTTGTGACCAACCTCGTGAGTAATAACAGCATCTAATCTTTTTTGATCGGCGTCCGGACTAGTGATCATTGTTACCGTAGGATATTCCATTCCTCCTGAAGACTGGTTTTTAGGGCCTTCAACGGCTTTTACGGTGGCGTATGGATATTCGCCCAACCAGTTAGAATATTTCAACACTGCATCTTCTACAAAATTACTGGCGTTGTACCATTGGTCGCCAGATTTTACATCATGAAAAGCAAATGCTTCAGTAATTACTCCCGATGCAAGGCGAAGTGTATCGTATTGTACCACAAAATCTTTGCTGGCAAACCAAGCAAAATCATGGATTTTTTTTTCTGTAAACTGCAAAGTTTTGGTAACACTTGCGTCTGTAATATTTACCCGCTCGGGTTTAATTTTTTTCAAAATATTTTTAATGCTTTCGGCTTCGGTGATACCAGCAATAGACTGATCATACATTTTACGATTGGCTGCTCCAGTTGTTTTATAAGCAGCTAGTTCTGTGCTGTTTTGTAGGTTACCTGTGGCCGCTACGATGTACGCTGAAGGCAGGGTAATGCTCACATCAAAACTTCCAAATTCGCTGTAAAATTCTCCTTGGTCGAGGTAGGGCATCTCGTGCCATCCTTTGGCATCGTACACTGCTGGCTTCGGATACCATTGAGAAATCATGTAATAATTGTCTGAATGTCCGAGCCTCGAAAAATATCCTGGCAACTTCACATAAAAAGGGGTAGCCACTGTAATTTTTCCACCAGGCAAAAGTGCTTCTTCCAATGGCAATTTGATAATGTCTATGTGTTGTGGATGTGGTTGAACAGCAGCTGGTTTTCCGTTGATGGTAAATGACATGCTGTCTATGAACCCTTTTTCTTTAAACGCTTTTAATCTTTTTTTACCTTCTTTATCTGCCCCCACCTGCTTGTACAATGCGGTCTCGTTGTTTTTGTAAGCGTTGGGCCAAATGTGTAACCAAATAAACTGAAGTGTATCTGGAGAATGGTTGATGTATTCGAAATGCATGTTGGCTTTAATAGAATGCTCTTTATCGTTGAGGATAGCCGCAATGGTATAATTTACCTCCTGTTGCCAGTAGGTTTTTTCCTGTGCGTTGCTTTCAAAAATAGATGCAGAAAATACGAGTAGGGCAATGATGCTTTTTTTCATGAAGAGATGGGTTTGAAATTAGATTTAATATTATGCAATTTCGGCCTTATTAAAAAGTGAATCCTTTTTTAATCTGTGGTATTGGCAAATTAAAAGCGCTCCAGCACACCCAATGCAAACAAGGCATAATCAAATTTTGCCGGATCTTTGGGATCGATTGTTTTCATCAATTGGGTGAGTTCTACAGCTGCCTGCCAGTCGGTTGGCTGGCGTTGAATCAGGTTGAAATGGCGGGCTACCCTTGCCACATGCACATCTAATGGAATCACCAACTGCGATGGCTTAATCCCTTTCCACAAGCCAAAATCAACCCCCTTGTTATCTCTCCTCACCATCCAACGAAGGTACATATTGATTCTTTTACAAGCCGATTTTTTGGCAGGGCATGCAATGTGCTTCAATGTTCTTTTTGGCACATCGGGCAACGAAAAAAAGTAAGTGTAAAACCCATTGAGGGCATTTTCAATATTTGCATCGTTGGGTTGCATCCATTGCGTGAAGGCGGTTTCTAAACTTTCAGATTTGCTATAGTGATCGTTGAAAAACGCTACAAAATACAAAAGGTCTGTATCCGTAAAGGTTCGGTGTTTAAAACCGATCAGCCGTTTGAGGTCAGTACTTTGGTGTTGCATGCAAAATTGATGCGGCGCATTGTCCATCATACCCATCAACTCCCTGCATTTTTGAATGATGGTCGTGCGATTGCCCCATGCAAAAATAGCCGCAAAAAATCCAGCTATTTCGATGTCTTGTTGTTTAGAAAACAAATGTGGAATGCAGATAGGATCTGCTGCAATAAAACCAGGCTGGTTGTATTTTTTTACTTTGTCGTTTAAAAAAACAATCAGATCTTCTGCAATCATTCCAATATTTTATGAATGATGTTCATGCCCAATTTATCGGATATGGCGTTGCTGTTGAATTTGTTGATCACTACCATAACATATTGACCTGTACCTTTTACAAAAGCGCAAAATGTTGAAAACCCATAAGTGCCTCCATTGTGCCAATATACATCTGCTCTATCTTTCTTTTTGCTGATATGCCATGCTCTTCCAACTTGTAATGACGGGCTGAGCGTTAGGGTTGGAGTCGTTAATTCGGCCATGATGGCTTCCCCATATTTGTTGATGGGTTTGCTCATGGCCGTTAAATACTTTTTCATTTCTTCACCCGTACATTTTAAGCCGCCAGCGGGCGCCAGTATGTTCATGTTCCAATATTCGGCAGTAGTATTATTGTCAATATAACCCTGACTTTTGTTCTCCGATTTTTCCAGCGTATTGTTTTGGTCAACCATTTTAAATGGTAGGAAAATATATTGATCTAAAAGAGCAGCATAGGTTTTTCCTGAAATTTTTTCTGCTAGTACTCCTGCCAATCCGGCCCCAAGATTAGAATATTCGTAGCTCCCTGGCTTTCTTAGTTTTGCTGTTTGTAAATAGGTAAACAGTTGGTTAGAATCGTATGATTCATAAGGCTGGAGGGTCATACTGCTGAGGTCTAAATTTTTTGGCAGTCGCGGTAATCCTGAGGTATGGTTCATTAGTTGAACAAATCGAATATTGGCAAGCTGCTCATTGCTTTTAACATTGGCAGGCAAAAACGGAAGTATGGTACTGCTGTCTTCAATCTGATGATCTTTCAATACACACATCAACGTATAAGCCGTGAAAGTTTTGGTGATGCTGCCAATTTCAAAAAAGGTTTTCATATCATACCCCTTTTGGTTATCTGGCTGTGCATAACCTGCACTGTAAAATCCCTCACTACTGCCATTTCCATATAAAACGAACGTACCAGGCACCCCCGCTTTTGAGAAAGCAGAATCTGTTTTTCCTTTTACCCAATCCTGTAAATAGTTGGGTTGTTGTGCTGCTACAAAAAGGGGTATCAACATGGCAAAACATCCAAAGAAACACCGATGGTTTTTAAAAAAGTTCATATTAGTTGATGGCATTATTCAAGTCTTCCATTAAATCTGCCGCATCTTCTATACCCACACTCAGTCGGATCAACCCGTCGCTCAATCCGTTTTTAATGCGTTCTTCTCTTGGAATGCTGGCGTGTGTCATACTTGCCGGGTGATTGATGAGCGATTCTACCCCCCCCAAGCTTTCTGCCAGTGCAAACAATTTGGTAGAAGAAAGTACTTTGGTAGCAGCTTCCATGCTTTCATCTGCTAAGGTAAAGCTCATCATGCCGCCAAAACTACGCATTTGTTTTTTGGCGATTTCATAATTGTGATGGTCTTCAAAACCACACCAATACACTCTTTTAACTTTAGGATGGCTGCGCAGAAAATGGGCGATCAATACCCCATTCTCACAATGCTGCTTCATGCGTACGTGTAGGGTTTTAATACCACGCAACACCAAAAAACAATCCATTGGACCAGGCACTGCCCCACAACTTTTTTGAATGAAATACAATTGTTCTCTCAAGGCTGGATCGTTCATCACCAGTGCGCCTTGAATAACATCGCTGTGTCCGCCGAGGTATTTGGTAGAAGAATGCATCACGATGTCTGCCCCCAAATCGAG
The DNA here is from genome assembly GCA_044342365.1 of Ferruginibacter sp. Lineage (GTDB taxonomy): Bacteria > Bacteroidota > Bacteroidia > Chitinophagales > Chitinophagaceae > Ferruginibacter. Next base: position 52,214 of record JBIIPY010000003.1, read on the forward strand.
TGGATTTTGCAGATAAGGAGATGCAAAGGTATTGTCTACACACAACCAAGCTCCTGTCTTTTTAGCAATGGCCGACACCGCTTCAATGTCTGTAATATTCATCAAGGGATTGGTAGGGGTTTCTATCCAAATAAGTTTGGTTTTGGCGGTTACGGCTACTTCAATATTTTCAACATCGGTGGTATCTACATAAATAAATTTGATGCCATATTTCTCAAATATTTTCGTGAACAAACGATAGGTACCTCCGTACATATCGTTGGCCGCAATTACTTCGTCGCCAGGGTTTAATAATTTTATAACCGCATCGGTTGCAGCTACACCACTGCTAAATGCCAATCCAAATTTCCCATTCTCTATCACGGCCAATGCTTCTTCCAGCGCCTTACGCGTAGGGTTCTGACTGCGGGCATATTCAAAACCTTGGTTCACGCCAGGTGCGGTTTGCACATAGGTAGAGGTTTGATAGATGGGTGTCATGATGGCACCAGTGCTTGGGTCGGGTGTAGAGCCTGCGTGTATAAATTTGGTAGCCGTTTTTTTAGAAGAGAGGTCGTGTATGCTCATTTCGAAAAGTTAAGTGAACAGTAAAAATAAATATTATAATAGCAAGTAGCCGTTAATTATTCGCTTTGTTTTATAAAAGTTGTGCTGCACACAAGTAACGCCAATCGTAATTATTGGCCACGTGCGCCCCCAATGGATTTGTTTTCTTCAACAGCACAGATGGCTTCAGTACACCGGCATTTACCAATTTTATTCTCGACTCTTGCACAAATTCTGTGAGGGTGGCATTTTGCATCCATTGTTTTTGTGGGGGCTCGTATCCAATTTTATCGGTACGCCACAATAAATTATCGGGGAGTTTACCCTGCATCGTTTTTCTCAAGATGAATTTTGTGAATCCGTCCCGTATTTTATAAGTAGAGGGTAGTGAGAAGACAAATTGCACCAATTCAGCACTTAAAAAAGGCAATCGTACTTCTACACTGTGTGCCATACTGTTCCTGTCAGAGAAACGCAGCAATTCTTCCAACCCGTTTTCCATCACATTAAAATAAAGGATATCGTTCAGTTTATTTACAATGGGTTTGTGTATACCGTCCCATTCCCTACCCTTCACCACTGCTAGCATTTCTTTACTGATGTCTGGATGGTGGGAAATTTGATGGAACTCTCTTTTCTCTAAAGCGATAGAAGTATGGGAAGGTAGGTAAGCGGAGAGAATGTTTTTGAATCCAAAAAACAAATCCATCCGGTGCTGTTTAAAGAGATCTCTTTCTTTTTTGGCAAGCGAAAATTTTTTGCTGCTAATAAGCTCCTGCAAAAACCAATGCAGGTATTTGTTGTAACCGCCCAACACTTCGTCGGCCCCCTGACCATCTATTAGTACCGGAATTTTATGAGCCGCAGCTGATTCAAATACCTTGAATTGTGCATAGATACTCGAAGAGGGGAAAGGTTCTTCCTGATGATAAAAGATTTTTTCAAAATCACTGATCAACCCATCTGCTGTTGGATATACTTTGTGGTTCTGGATGCCAAACCGCTGCACCATCTCATCAATGTACACCGATTCATCTTTTTCGAAGCCGGGGAATACAGCTGAAAATGTATGGAATTTTGCAGGATCAACATGCTGCAGAATGCAGCTGGTAAGGGTACTGCTGTCAAGACCCCCGCTCAAACTAGCGCCAATAGGCACATCGCTCCTCAACCTTTTTTGAACCGCATCTCTCAGCAAAAAATTGAATTGCTGCATGATATCGTCTTCCGACATTTTGGTAAGCTTATGCCTGTCTACATCCCAATAGTTCACCACATGCATTTCGAAACTGATGGCATTCAACAGCAAATAATGCGCGGGTTGCAATGAGCTGATGTTGCTGTAAAAGGTTTGTGATTTATCGCTCGGATTTTGCACGTATCCAAGAGTGAGATAATTAAGCAGTATCTTTTTTTCGATCATCCTAGGTACGCCAGCAGCCCACAGCGCTTTCATTTCGCTGCCAAAAACAAAGAGTTTGTCTTCCAAAGCAAAGTAAAAAGGTTTTTCTCCGAAGCGGTCCCTTGCCGCAAAAAGTATTTGTTCTTTTTCGTCCCAGATGGCAAATGCAAACATGCCATCTAAATAACGAAGGCATTTTTCTTTATAATGATCGTAGGCCGCCAGAATAACTTCGGTATCAGATGTTGTTTTAAACTGGTAGCCTAATTTTTTAAGGTCTTCTTTTAATTCGATGTAATTGTAAATTTCGCCGTTGTACGTGATGCTGTACCTGGACGCAAAGTGCATCGGCTGTGCTGCTTCAGATGACAGATCAATGATAGACAGTCGGCGATGTGCAAGCCCCGCAGTGCACTTGTTGTTCACCCAAAAACCTTCTCCGTCTGGTCCTCGATGGGCAATAGATTGCGCCATGAGGCCCAGCAATTCTTTGTAATTGACGGATTGACCAGATGAGATGATTCCTGCTATACCACACATATTGTAAATATAGGGAGTGCTATTGGGAATTCAGCCTTAGGAAAAGATTTCTATGATTTAGAAAAACTGATGGGCAGAATGGTTTTGACATTATCCCAAGCCATGATTAAATCTGCTCCGTAAAAAGCTGGTTTAAACACCATCGTGAAATCTTCTAAAACGGGCTTTTGTTCCAGCACAGGCAATTCAATCCGCACCAGATCCTTGGTGGGATCTATGTTCAACCCCCAACTATGGAGGTTGCTGTTAACCACCAACACCCACTTGTCTTCGTGCGGAATGCAATACAGTATGTACCTCCCTGCGGCAAGGTTTTTATTGTTGATGACCACTGCTTCATAAAACTCGATCTCGGTAGATTCGTTGGCCCCAAAACGCCAGGGTTGCCCATATTTACAAAGGCTGTTGTCAGCATTGCTAAATATCGTTCTTCCTTTTTTATGTGGCCTGCTGTAAATAACCCTCACAACAGGACCGGCCGTTTGTTGAGGCATGGCCATTTTTATTTGCGGATAACCCTCCGGATAATAGCTTACATCCATGGGGGATTGATCTACTGAAGAATACGGATTTTTACCGCCAGTCATAGAGAGGCTATCAGATTCCTTGGATACAGGATTAATGCCAGCCCGGCCTTTGTCTGCACAACCAGCCACCAAAAAAAGACTGTAACAACCGATAAAAAAAAAGCGGGAAAGTTTTGATAAGTGATACATATGCAATTATTGTAAATAAATGGGTAGGCTTATTTTGGTGCTGTCCCATGAAATATTCAAGTTGAACCCATTGTTGATTTTATCCATGTCAATGGAAAAAACTTCTACAGATTCGGTGATGGTTTGAACGGGTACGCTGATTTTTGCTACATCTTTTTTGGCGTCATAGCCAAAAGAACCCCAGGTGTCGTTTTCCTTGTTAAAGATCAAGGTCCAGTTACCAGCTTCGGGGATGGTATACATAGTGTACCTGCCTTTTTTAACCTTATAGTTCCCTATTTTCACATTTTGAAAAAACTCAATTTCAGTAGCTTCGTTGGCCCCCAACCTCCACAACTTTCCAAAGGCGATTAATTCTCCAAATACCACCCTTTCGCCCTTACCAGGTCTGCTGTAAATAACCCTTGCCAGCAAAGGGTCTGTTGCTTTTCCTTGTATTTTAAGCTTGGGATAATTATCTGGGAAATAACAAACATCCAAAGGCGATTTATCTAATGGAATGACTTTCGTTTGAGCGTACCCAGCCAAAGAGGCCAAAAAAAAACAGCAGGCTGTAATGAGGTGTTTCATTGTTTAAATTTTTTCAAAGATAGAAGAATCAATGTTCTGACAACTGCTGCAAAGTATGAATGGCAAATTTTTTAACATTCGGGAAAAATGTTTCGTATTGTTCCTGTATGTATAGTTTGTTTTCTTTAAAAATGCTGAAGGCGATATCGCTCTCATTTATATAAGTGGCTCTTCTAACCATGCCGGCAAAACTTTTTTGAATGCCTTCATCGTATCTGTAATGGTACAACCAGTTTTGTGATTGCATATAAGGCAATATATGCTGAAACTTTGGCGGATAATTTGGCTGTGAAGCACTAAGGGCTTTGTAGGTTTTTTGAGCGAAAGCCTCCAAGTGAAAGGGCGTTTCGAAACGGAGCGGATCATTTGCTAAAAAATAGTCATACACAATATCTGTAAACGCACCAGCATAAAGCCTGTAATGTGGCTTAAAGAGCGCAGCAATATTACGAGTGGCCGCGTGTTGATCGGTGTAGGCATCAATGGCACGATGCAATTTAATACCTACTTGCACTGCCGGTTGGTACTCGTATTGCTTTTTTCCTTTTACATAGTCGCTCATCATGTTACCTGCCAAAACATCTACATCATCGAAAGAAAGATAAGCATGCGCCAAATAATTCATGATTAAAGATAAGTTTATCTACCAAGCTTTCGCCGCTGCTATTTTTTAACATCCTCTTTTTATACTTTATCATTTCATTAAGAATAAACCTAAAATGCTTTACTGGCAAAGGTTTCAGCGTGTTAAAAAGAGTTGCCTTGTATAATTGAATACTGAATACATACATATCAATCAATGAATACAATCGTTCAACCCATTTTACTTGTGAGAATATTACCGAAGTATACTTTTGTTGTGCCATGGTTGCAGTAAACAGCTGCAACAAATTTTAAAAAACAAAAAGTATAGTCATGAAAAAATTCACCGCCGCCATCGCGGCATTGGTCCTCTGCGTGAGCACCTTCGCATTCAGTCCAAAACCTAACAGCCTATCTTTTGATGATGCTGAAAAAGCACTGATCATCAACAATGACAATGTTAGTAAAATCGTTACCTCCGCTTTTACATCTAGGTACGCAAATGCAATGGATGTAACATGGAAAGACCATCCCGATTTTTATTTCGCAAGTTTTAAACTTAGCAACCAAAATTACAGTGCCGCTTTTGCGAAAGACGGTTCGTTGATTGCTGTATCAAGACAAATTGTAAGCAGTGAAATGCCATTGGCTGTAACAAGTGCTCTTCAAGAAAATTATACCAGTTATACCATTGCCAGCAATGCATGGGAAATGGTCATGAATGGTGAAACCCATTATTACATAACTGCTGATGGTAAAAGCAATTTTCTATCGTTAAAATGTGCTACCGATGGATCGATCTCCGTATACAAAAAGCATAAAAAGAAAGTGCTGGTAGGAAAGGCATTCTAAAAGGTTCTTTTCATTTTTGTAGATAGCGGCTTGCTGGTTATACCAATGTGATTTATATAATATGCCAATATTTTTTAAATCTTATCCCGAATGCTTTCGGGAGTAAATGCCGATGGTATCAAACAAATAGTACAATGAGGCGATAGCCGATATTGGACTATATTGTTTGTCCAATCGGTATTAAACGGCAACGCCGCTTTTTATCGCCCATATTGTAACAGCCAATCTCCTATGGTTTGTAAAACAACTGGAGCAACGGTTTCTTCCAATTCGCCATATTCTAAGGCACTGCATTTTATACAAGTCTGCAGTAGATGATTTACGCTAGGTAAATAAACCACATCGTAGTGAGGCGACTTGCTTTTTTTGAGCGCATCTTTGATAGCTTTTAGGTTAGAAGGGCCAATCACCTGAATGTCTTTATCGCCATTCAACGCCAGTACATTACAGCTCAGTTTGGTTAAATAATCGCTCGGATTGATTGTTAAAAAATGGCGGAACCAAGGAGTCATCATTGCCTGCAACTGAGTGCGAACCACTTCTGCTCTGTCTTCAACGTGTTCAAAATCGAGCATCGCCAAAACGCTGTCTGGTTGTTTTTTTGCCCAATCGTTGGCATATTGCAAAGCATTTTTAAAAATAGTACCCGTGTCTTTGCTGCTGATTACTGCCTTGGCCACCGCTCTGTAAAACGAACCACCTGCCGCTGCAGCTGAAGCGCTTTGGCCCTGACTCAACATAACTGCACTCACTTGTTCTTGCATGAGTGCTATAGTGGGTATGCCTGGGCCAGCCAATAACACAATGAAGGCAATGTCTTTTCTTTTTGCCGCCAGCATAGGAGCAATCATACCGCCCTCGCTGTGCCCGATAAGTCCAATATGGGCTGTATCTATTTGTGGTTGTTGTTTCAAAAATTCTATAGCCGATTCTACATCGAGTGCAAAATCAGCAGATGTAGCGGTATTAAATTTGCCAGAGCTTTTGCCTACGCCGCGCTCATCGTAACGCAACACAGCAAATCCTTTTTTAGTGAGGTCGTCTGCTATAACGGCAAAGGGTTTGTGCCCAAAAATGGTTTCATCTCTGTCTTGTGGGCCGCTTCCTGATATTAATATAACGGCCGGATAAGTAGGCGCCTTTACATAATCAACACCCTCCAAAACTTTTGGATAGGTTAGGGTGCCAAATAGTTTTACGCCGGCTTCGCTGTTTTCGAACTGCACGGCTTCCATATTGTAAGAAAAAGGTGGTTTGGGTAATTGGGGCCTTTTAAGTTCAGAAACAGCCGCTACTTTTTTAAGTGGAAGCGGAATGTCGGCACCTTGGGTAAATACTCCATTAATAGAAGAATCGCTGGTGCGCACTCCGCGAAAGCCGATGCCAAACTTTTTGGCGATCACAAAAATACTATCACCCATTACATAACAGGTATCGGTGGGTAAAATCGTTTTTGTTTGATCTGGACTTTGCCAAGTAGCAAATACGTTGCCATTCTTCTCCGCAAAAATAAAAACGATGCGCAAAGAGTTGCTTATCTGTAATCTTCCTTCCCACGTACCTGTAAATGATTGTGAACTAGCCCCAAAAGAAAAGAAGATTCCTGTTATTACTACCCATTGTTTCATATCAAAACCATTTGTGTGAAATTACGAAACAGGGGGGAGATTTGGCAGGAAAATTAGCAGGATCCTGCTAGCGTTGGCCCTGAGCTTGGGCCATTTTTTTATGTTTGCAACTGCCCAAAAAAAATTACTTTTGCCCTCTAAAAATTTATACATGAGCAAAGGACCTGTTTCTAATTTTATAGAACACCATTACCGCCATTTTAACGCGGCAGCATTGGTGGATGCCGCAAAAGGATATGTTACCCACCTCGAAGAAGGTGGTAAAATGATGATCACCCTTGCCGGTGCCATGAGTACAGCAGAATTGGGATTGAGTTTAGCAGAAATGATTCGTCAGGGTAAAGTGGCCATCATTAGTTGTACCGGTGCCAACTTAGAAGAAGACGTGATGAACCTTGTAGCACATTCTCATTACAAAAGAGTGCCAAACTATCGTGACCTTACTCCGCAAGATGAATGGGATTTGTTAGAAAACCATTACAACAGAGTTACAGATACATGTATACCAGAGGAAGAAGCATTTAGGCGTTTGCAAAAACACCTTGTAAAGCAATGGAACGATGCTGCGGCCAAAGGCGAAAGATATTTCCCACACGAGTTTTTATACAAAACAGTATTGAGTGGCGAACTAGAACAATACTATGAAATAGATCCAAAAAACAGCTGGATCGTAGCAGCAGCCGAAAAAAATATTCCCATCGTTTGTCCGGGTTGGGAAGATAGTACCACCGGAAATATTTTTGCCAGCTACGTCATCAAAGGCGAATTAAAAGCAGACCTGGTGAAAAGTGGTATAGAATACATGGTTTGGTTAGCAGACTGGTACCGCAACAATTCTGCTGGCAAAGGCGTAGGCTTTTTCCAGATTGGTGGTGGTATTGCGGGCGACTTCCCCATTTGTGTGGTGCCCATGATGTACCAGGATCTGGAATGGCATGATGTGCCTTTCTGGAGTTATTTCTGTCAGATATCTGATTCAACCACTTCCTTTGGATCCTACAGTGGGGCGGTGCCCAACGAAAAAATTACCTGGGGTAAACTAGACATCCACACCCCAAAATTCATAGTAGAAAGTGATGCTACCATTGTAGCGCCGCTGATCTTTGCATGGGTATTGGGTTGGTAAATACATTGAAAGAACTTCCTTAAGATGCAGGGCAATGGTCCTGCATTTTTTATGAAGTGCATCAACCAACTGGCCCTATGATTGTTTAAAATTACGAATGGCGCTTACTACTATCAATATTGTTTGGTTTAAACGTGATCTGCGTATTACAGACCATGCGCCCCTTTGTGCCGCACAAGAAGCGGGTATCCCTTTTTTGCTATTGTATTGTTTTGAACCTTCCCTAATGCAGTATGAAGACAGCGATGAGAGGCATTGTCGTTTTGTGTACCAGTCGCTGCAAGACATGCAAACAAAGTTTGATACCAAAAATGTTCGGATAATGGTAATGCACCATGAAGTATTACCCGTGCTGAATACCATTGCCCAACAATATCAAATTGCAGCTATTTTATCTCATGAAGAAACAGGAAATGCACGAACTTACCAGCGTGATATTGCCGTGGCCAACTGGTGCGATGCCTCAAAAGTTATTTGGAAAGAATTTCCTACCAATGGCGTAGTGCGCAAATTGAAAAACAGAAAAAACTGGCAGAAAAGATGGGAGGAAACACACAATAGTTTGCCCACATTGGTAAACGAAACCAATTGGAATGTTTGTGAATTAGCGGAAGCCCATTTTAAAAAAGTTCAGGGAGATCCGCTGCCAAACAGCATTACACAGCCCAACAAAGCATTTCAACCCGGTGGCGAAACCCATGCCTGGCAATACTTAGATGGATTTTTAAAAGAGCGGCATGTAAATTACAGCAAACACATATCAAAGCCTTTGTGGAGCAGAAAAAGTTGTAGCCGAATTTCGCCTTATCTCACTTACGGCAATATTAGCATGCGGATGTTGTACCAGTACACACAACAGCATTATGCCCTTTCTCCCAACAAAAGAGCACTGAGTAATTTCATCAGCCGGTTGCATTGGCGTTGCCACTTCATACAAAAATTTGAAGACGAATGTAGGATGGAATTTGAAAATGTAAACAGCGGATATGATGCTTTGGTAAAACCAAAAAATGAAGCTTACATCAAAGCATGGCAGGAAGGGCAAACGGGCGTGCCATTGGTAGATGCCAGCATGCGTTGTTTGATACAAACGGGTTATGTCAATTTTAGGATGAGGGCCCTGCTGGTGTCTTTTTTTACTTTTAATCTTTGGCAAGATTGGCGGGAATTGCATTTTCTGGCTCGACAGTTTCTCGATTACGAACCCGGTATTCATTACCCGCAATTGCAAATGCAGGCAGGGGTTACTGGCGTGAATACCATTCGTATTTACAATCCTATTAAAAATGCTGAAGACCATGATCCGGACGGAACTTTTATCAGGCAATGGATCCCAGCTTTAAAAGATGTGCCAGCTCCATTGATACATACTCCCTGGAAGATGACTGTTGAAGAGCAACTGCAATACAATGTGCAAATGGGAAATGATTACCCAGTGCCGATTGTACAGCTAGAGGCCAGCCGCAAATATGCAAGCGACCAGGTTTGGGGCATTCGGAAGAACAAGCAGGTGAAAGAAGAAGGCCAACGCATACTTCAAAAACATACGGCAGGGAAGGATCGGATTCCAGAAAAAAAAGCGAGACCTACAAAAAGCAAAAAAATAAATCCGCAAACCAGCTTGCCACTTTAAAAAGGCAGTTTGTTAATGTAAACTTAACATACCATCGTTTCAATTTAAGTCAGTTTTGTAAATCATTTTAAACCTTGCTATTGAACGCAGTATCGGCAGCTTCTTTTGGAAAAGATTTTATTTGGGGCGTTGCAACAGCCGCTGCACAAAATGAAGGCGCCTGGAATGTAGATGGCCGAACCCCCTCTGTGTGGGACCAGTTCTCCCAAAAAAAAGGCACCATCAAAGGCGGCGCAAAGCCACACGATGCCTGCGATTTTTACCACCGTTATAAGGAAGATTTGTTAATGGCCAAAGGTTTAGGCTTTAATACTTTTCGGTTTTCTATTTCCTGGAGCAGAATTTTACCAGAGGGAATGGGTAGGGCAAACAAAGAAGGCGTACAATTTTACAACGATGTAATTGATGAATGTTTGAAGCTGGGCTTGCGTCCTTTTATAACCCTTTACCATTGGGATTTACCGTATGCTCTAGAAAAAGAGGGCGGGTGGACGAACTACCGGATACTGCAATGGTTCAGCAGATTTGCCACGGTTTGTGCAGAAGAATTTGGCGACCGAGTGAAGGATTGGATCGTGCTAAACGAACCAATGGGCTTTACCAGCTTAGGATATATGCTGGGCAAACATGCACCCGGTAAAACCGGGTTGAGTAATTTTTTACCCGCCATTCATCATACCGTATTGGCACAGGCCGAAGGTGGCAGGATACTTCGTTCTTTGGTGCCCAAAGCGTACATCGGAACCAGTTTTTCTTGTTCAGAAGTGATTCCTTTTACCGATAGCGCAGAAGATGTAAAAGCAGCCAACCGGATAGACATTTTATTGAACAGGCTTTTTATAGAGCCCGCATTGGGTAAGGGTTACCCAAGAGATGAATTTAAGTTTTTGGAAAAGTTAGAAATGCAGAACAAAGCTTGGAAATACACCGAGCGCATGACTTTTGATTTTGATTTTATTGGATTACAAAATTATTTTCCGGTTTGCATCAAACACAATGGTTTGATTCCGATTGTACAAGCCAGCGAAGTAAAAGCCAGCACCAGAAAATTACCACATACACACATGGGTTGGGAAATAAACCCCGACAGTTTTTACAGAATCATCAAACGATTTTGGAAATATGGTTCTGTGAAAGAGATCATCATCACCGAAAATGGGGCTTGCTTTAAAGATGAACTTAAAAACGCCCGCGTACACGATGATGAGCGCATTGCCTATTTTGAATCGCATATTGCGGCACTCAAAAAAGCAAGGCAACACAGTGTAAATATTGCAGGCTATATGGCCTGGACCCTCACCGATAATTTTGAATGGGCAGAAGGTTTCAAATCACCATTTGGTTTGGTACATGTAGATCATCGTACCCAGCAACGAACCATTAAAGATTCTGGCTACTGGTGGCGCGATTTTTTATTAGATGTAAAATAGAATGCGCTACTGTAGCAGTAAAAAAATCGGTTCCCCTTTCACAATATGCTGGTATCTGCTCAGCGCTTCAAATAAAAATCAAATACAGCAATGGCAGGTCTGCGCGGGGATGATTTCCCTCGCTGTGTTTGAACGTAAAACCAATGTGATTTATATAATATGCCAATATTTTATAAATCTTATCCCGAATCCTTTCGGGAGTAAATGCCGATGGTATCAAACAAATAGTATAATGAGGCGATAGCCGATATTGGAATATATTGTTTGTCCAATCGGTATAATTTGGCTGTGAACAATCGATTGCTTTATTTGTGCCGAAACCAGCAATCGGTTCGTTCCGTTTCATACGACTTAAAGATGGTATTCACTGGTGATCCATGATAAACAGCACAGGCATATTGTTTGCGCAATAAATAGTTGAAAGCACCCATATCACCTGTATAAGACGTTCGGTTGTTTCGGTTGTAGGTCTGGTGGAATTGCCAAAGCGCTTCTACAAAACCCGCCATTTTGTTGATGTGCCCTCCCACAATTCCACAGTTTAGCAGAACTGAATTTGCATGCTCGGCTTCTACCGCTTCATAATCTGGCACCTGTGATCTAAAATGCGTTCCATGATCCTGCATCCAGGGATTGATGAGTTGCGTGGGTTCATCTCCACAAAAAATAAGATCTGGTTGTTCAAAAAAGAAACGATCTACAAAAGGGTTGTTCACCATCACCACATCTGAAACATCTGTCAGAAAAAAATGTGTCAGCTGCTCCCGATGTGCTTCAATAAATTGATGGTAAATGCAATACCGGTAAACATTCGGATTAAAGCCTGGATGGTAATCTACCTTCACAAAATGCAACCATTTATTTTCGTATGTAGCCTTGGTAATTTCAGAAAAGTTGTTGTGAAATAAGATGCCTACTGTTTTGTTTGCGCTAAGTGAATCTGCCCATTCTTTCACCAATGAAAAATCATCGTCGTTCAAAACATGATTTCTATTTACATCATAGATGCCCGTAAAATGGCAAGCCATTACGATAGATGCAGGAAGGTTAAGAGAAGTCATCATATATCATAGAAAGTTGGATGTTAAACATCAATTTATTTTATGAACGAATGATCAGAAAAATAAAAGTTGCCCGGTTTGTCAATAATACTGCAGCATACACAAAATTGTAGGAGTAGCTGCATTGCTCGATAATTTGTTTGCCTGCAAGATAGCCAATCTACATTTTTATGCAGAAACCGCTGCATCATTAGGGCTATGCAATAAAGTTTTAAGTGTAGAACAAATACTCGATGGGTTGTTTCTATAATACACATAGGTTCTAAGCGGAAGTTTCTTCACCCGAAACTGCATAGCAGCCCTTTCGTAAAATTCAGCATCGGCCGCGTACATGCTCATGAAAGGCAATTGATCAAAAACGAATTTTTTACCAAACAGGGTGGCAAACAATACACAGTCATCAACGTGTATGAGCTGTTGCTGGTTAAATTTATCAGGCACAAAATAATCTGCTTCTTTGTCTACAATTGTTTCGGTAAGCGATGAAATTAAATCTGCTTCCTCCATTGCTTTCATGCAACTGCTAAGGTGTTGTGGTCGGTATTTATCGTCTGCATCCAGTATGGCAATAAATTCTGCAGAACTATTTTGTATGCCTTTGTTAATGGCGGATGATTGACCGCAGTTAGACTGCTGTAAAAATTGAATACTTTTTTTGTGGAGTTCGCAATATTTTTTTAGGTCAGCTATGAACCAATCATCGCTTCCATCGTCTACCACTATCAATTCTACATTGGCGTAGTCTTGTGCCAATACAGAGTCAATTGCCCTTTTCACAATGGGAAATGTGGTGTTGTACACGGCCATTATTACAGAAATCTTTCCTTCTATCATCATAAACCGACCTCATTTTATAAGCTTCGCAAAAGTAAAGTGTTTTTTTGCAGCAATGCTCACCTTGTTGAAAGATTATGGAAGGATACTACTATGGGTTAATATAAACTTAACCTACAGCTAACAATACCGTTACGCAGCTGTGGTTATTTTGCGAAACGGATTACATGAAATCTTTTGTTTTCACTTGCCTCCTATTTGTTTTCCTAACGCCTACTCAAGCACAGCTGAACCAAGATCCACCCAATGTTTTTATCATCACCATTGATGGTTTGCGATGGCAGGAGGTTTTTAACGGGGCAGACCATCGCATCATTCAGAATAAACAGTTTGTACAAGACAGCAGCCTCACTTTCGAAATGTTTGGTGGCAACAGTGCGGCAGAACGCAGAGAAAAACTGATGCCCTTCTTATGGCGCAGCATGGCGAGCAAAGGTCAGCTACATGGCAACAGGTTGTATGGCAATAAAATGAATGTGAGCAATCCATATAATATTTCTTACCCCGGGTACAATGAAATTATAACGGGTTATGCCGATCCATTTATAGCAAAGAACAAACCGGTGAGCAATAAAAACAGCAGCCTGCTCCAGTTCCTACAGCAACAACCTGCCTATAAAGATGCAGTAGTTGCATTTAGTTCTTGGGATGTGTTTCCCGCCATTTTAAACGAAGAAAAAAGTGGCATTATGGTAAACAGTGGTTTCGAGAACATGGAGCCTACCAGTAGCCACTTCGAACTCCTCAACAAAGTACAGGATGGCATTCCCAACAAAACGGGAACAAGGCATGATCAACTCACTTTTCTCAATGCCAAAGAATACCTTCAACAATACCATCCAAAAGTGATGATGTTGGGTTTTGGAGAAACAGATGAGTTTGGTCATCAAAAAAAATACGACCAATACCTGCAACATATTTACCAGATAGACCAGATGCTGGCTTCCCTATGGTACTATGTTCAAACAGATTCTTTTTACCGCAACAACAGCATTTTTATAATTACAACCGATCATGGAAGAGGCAACAAACCCACAACCTGGTATTCACACAGCATGTTGCTCGGCGGAAGCAGTGATACTTGGATGGCGTTGATGGGGCCTGGCATTGAGCCGGTGGGTGAAATACAACAACCAGCGCAGTTTTATCAGAAACAAATTGCTGCCACCATTGCATTATTGATACAACAAAAATTTACAGCAGAACATCCTGTGGCTGCTGCCATACAACTACCAACAACCAATAAAACAGCAGATGTTGCCCATAAAAAAGTAGTTGAATTTCAGTCGAATAGCATCGCAACTGTCTTCAACAGCAATACATTATTGGTGATCGCATTTGGGATGATGGCATTGGCTTACATCAAGAAGGTATATGGCAAATTGGCCTAACCCTTTCTTAATCCTGAATGCTGATGTTATACCAATGTGATTTATATAATATGCCAATATTTTATAAATCTTATCCCAAATGCTTTCGGGAGTAAATGCCGATGGTATCAAACAAATAGTACAATGAGGCGATAGCCGACATTGGACTATATTGTTTGTGCAATCGGTATTATTCTGGTTGCTGATGTACATGGTAGCCGTACCTCCTTAGTTGATGACCTTTCCTTTTACAAAAATCACTTTTTTTTGAGCACTTCTGTAAGGTCATAATTAAAATTGAGGACGTCTTCTTTTTTTACAAACACGGTAAACAATATACTATTAGCCTGAGTTGAATGATTTCGGTTTTTTTGTGCTTGCATCTTAAACAATGAAGCTTTATATTGTATAAAATTAACTTGCTATGGGTAAAATGTCTAACCACCGCCTTGCGTGTATCGTGTTTGCGATCATCATGGGCATATTCGGAATTTTTCATCTTTTTAATGCTTCCAACATGGTTGATGTGGTGCCCAAATGGCTACCAGGTGGCATTATTTGGGTGTACATAACGGGAATCGGATTCATACTGGCAGCCATTGCCATTTTGATAAACGTGCAAACCAAGCTGGCTTGCTATTTATTGGCTGGAATGTTATTGGTTTTTATTGGAACCATTCATGTGCCTGCCATGATGGGGGGCGATCCGGTTTCCAAACAAATGGCCATGCTGATGATGTTAAAAGATGTGGGCTTGGTAATGGCAGCCTTGTTGGTGGGTTACAATTCTGATAAGCCAGATGAAGCATAAAAGTGTTCATTACATGTAGAAAGCGACTAGATCAATTGGTCTGCCCGTTTTACATTGTATGACCCTGTGATAAATCACATCAATTTCTGGGAAAATTCACAAGATTGGCATCATTAAGTTGCGGTAAATTAAGTGTAGCTGTGAACGCTCAACAATTGCTTTTCGTGATGAAGACGAACGAAAATAGAATGCTGTTAAAACAAGATAGGTTTTCATTCCATATTTCGATTGAGTGTTGAGTTAAAAAAACACTTACTTTTAATTCCTAATATTTACAATATGAAACGGAAGTTCCCTAGCCTCTTTTTTTTTCTGCTATCCCTATGGAGCAATACATTGTTTGCACAGCAAAAAGAAAGTTTTCATTTACACATCGACAAAAACATTTATCTACCTGGTGAAACCATTTGGTTTAAAGCGTACACATTTTGGGACAATGCCCCTTCTATTATTAGTACCAATTTGTATGTTGCTATGTACGATGCAAACGGACAACTGATAGCAAGCAAACAATATCCACTTTACGAGGGCACTTGTAGCGGTGATATCGAGATTCCGGATACTATTTCATCAAAGGGAGTGGTTTTACAATTGTTTACAAGAAACAGTTTGATCACAGATAGCACGCATCTATACAAAAGATTGATACCCTTGTATCATTCTGGAAAAACAAATGGTACAGCCGCTCTTCCAGAAAACAATCCGTCTGAAAATATCCTGTTGCAATTTTTTCCAGAGGCTGGTTCCATGTTGGCAGGTGTGAGCAATCATCTGGTAGTGATGACCAGCAACCAAGATGGAGCGCCCCTATCAACCGGAATTGCTATAGTAGAAACAGGAACCAATATTTTGATAGATTCTATTTATACAGACGCAGACGGTATTGGCAAAATGCAATTGATGCCTGTGGCAGGCAAAAGTTACAAAGGGGTTGCAACCAGCAAACAGGGAGTGCAACAAGCATTTAATTTGCCAGCCATTATTCAAAGCGGTGCTATGTTACATACAGAATGGAGTGGCAAAAATATTTTTTACAGCGTTCAAAAAAATGCAAGCATTCCGAGGCTCAACAGCTTGCAACTTGGGGTAATATCGGGCAAAGATGTGTTGTACAAAGCCAGTTTAAACATGTCACAATACAACCAAATGGTGAACACTATCCCTACGGATTCCTTTCCACCGGGCATTGTTTTTATTACCTTGTACGACAACGACAATAATTTTTTGCAGGCGAAACCAGTACTCATCGATAAAAAGGTGCCGGCTCCCATTATTCGTGTGGTAAACAAAAATCTGGAGGCTAAAGGAAAAAATAGTTTCGATATTCTAATTGCAGATACCTCTTTTTACAACTTATCTGTTTCGGTGTCGGATGCAATATTTGAGATAGACAACAACCCTTCTCTGTATCCCGAAATATTATTGCCAGAGCGCAATCGACAGTTGCAACAAAGTTTTTCGAAAGCAGTCAACGAAAAAAATCAGCCTAAAATAGACATGTTGCTCACCGCTGCACAATTGCCTTTTAGCAATGCAGAAACGGTGATTGTACCAGACGATTATTTGTCGTTAAAATTAGCGTACAATGATGGAAACAAAACATTGCCCAAAAAATCGAGCTCAACGCTTATCTTGAACGACAAAGCGATGGGCAAACAATTTTTTACCCTACAACCTACTTCCCCCAATAGTTACAATATTAGTGGATTACAGTTTTACGATTCTGCCAAAGTTTATTTTCAGGTGAATGAATACAAAGCGCTCAACGAAAATTTACGGCTAGAATTGATTGATCCGTTGTCCAGCAAAAAATGGATCACACCCATGGAAGATCATCAATTTTTATTCAAAAAAATACCCGGCTCCTACGAAACTTATTTTGATAATTATTTTCAGCATCAGCAACAATCTTTTAATGAATTACAAACACTTCAATCGGTGGTGGTGAAGAGTAAATATGTTAACCCCATCACCAAAAGATTAGAAGAATTAGATAAAAAATATAGCACAGGTATGTTCAGTGGATTGGCCAGGGGTGTTCAATTAAATGCATTGGATGATCCTGCAACAGAGCGGGTGTTGGATGTGTACAATTACATTGTATTTCGGATTCCTGGTTTAGCAATTGGTGGACCAGTAGGATCTAGAACAATTATAAACTCTTCGTTCAAAGGAGGTGTACCCATCGTTTTTCTCAACGAATCTGAAGTGCCTCCACAAACCCTCGAAACGGTTAGCACATCACAGTTAGCGTATGTTAAATTTGTGGCTGGTATTGTTGTGGGAGGTTCTTTTGTATCAGAATCCGGTGCTTTGTTCGTTTACACCAAAAGAGGAGATGAGCCAAGCACGCAACCTCCCGCTATGAAAAAAACCACCTTAAAAGGTTACGACATCAGCAACGATTTTAAAGTAGTAGATCACAGCAACATCAAGGCAGCTCCTACAACAGATTACAGAAGTACCCTTTATTGGAATCCTTATGTGTTATTAGACAAAAACAATCGCACTGCCAACATTACTTATTACAACAACGACGTGGCCACGAAGCACCTGATCACAATAAGAGGTTATAGAGAAGATGGTACATTGGTAGAACTAAGACAGCTCGTAGAGTAATAGCTGCCATTAATGCTCTAACACAGTAGTAACTTAATTAAAAACGCTTTGAAGAAATGGGTAGAGACTCCAAAGCGTTTTTTTATTTTTAAAAGCAGCTAGTTAATCTACAAATAAGTCTTTGTACAATTCTGCGCCAGGCACCACACTGTATTTGCTGAGGTCTGTAATGCCTTCAGCTGCCAATACGTCTTCATCAATAAAAGTATTGCCTGTGCAACTATAGCAATTTTTGGATAAAATATAATGAGCTGCGTCTGCAATGATGTCTGGTGTTCTACTCATGTTCATCAGTGCCTCTCCTCCTAATAAATTCTGCACCGCAGCTGTGGCAATGGTGGTTTTGGGCCACAAGGCATTGGCTGCGATATTGTCTTTTTTTAATTCAGCCGCCAACCCTAAAGCAATCATACTCATGTTGTATTTGCTGATGGTGTAAGCCAGGTGATGTTGAAACCATTTCATATCCATATTGAGTGGAGGCGACAAATTTAAAATATGTGGATTGACACCCTCTTTTAAAAATGGTATACAGGCCTTACTCATCATAAATGTTCCTCTTACGTTGATGTCATACATGAGATCGAAACGTTTGGGATCTACTTTTTCGGTAGGCGACAAATTAATGGCAGAGGCGTTGTTGATGAGCACATCGATGCCACCAAACTTCTCCACCGTTTTATTCACCACTTGTTGTATCTGGTCTTCAAAACGAATGTCGCATTGCACTGCGAGGGCCTTGCCTCCGGCAGCTTCCATTTCGGCTGCG
Source organism: Ferruginibacter sp. (assembly GCA_044342365.1). Taxonomy (GTDB): domain Bacteria; phylum Bacteroidota; class Bacteroidia; order Chitinophagales; family Chitinophagaceae; genus Ferruginibacter. The sequence continues at coordinate 70,703 of JBIIPY010000003.1, forward strand.
GCAGAAAAAATGGTACCCCCTAGTTTAGGATTTTCTTCTACGCTTTTGCTGGCAATCACAATGTTGGCGCCTGCGGCCGCCAATTTCAACCCGATGGTTTTGCCAATACCCCTGCTGGCACCGGTGATAATCACTGTTTTATTTTGAAACATATGCTGTTTATTTAATTGTCTACTTACTTATTACAGCAAGGTAGCTTCGTGAGTAATGTTGCAGTTGTACAATTTTGATATAGGGCAGTTTGCTTTGGCGTCTGCTACTGCAGCTTCAAATTGTTCGGCATTGATGCCAGGTATTTTTGCAGATAATATTAAATGCGACAACACGATGGCGCCCGCAGCCGGATCGAGGGTGATCTCGCATTTGGTATTGATTTCATCAGCGGTGAAACCTGCTGCGTTCAGCACAAAACTCAGCTTCATGCTAAAACAGCCTGCATGTGCAGCAGCTACCAATTCTTCCGGGTTGGTACCAACGCCTTCTGCAAATCGGGAGTCGAATGAATATGGTGTTTCTTGTAAAGTGGTACTTTGAGTGGTTAGACGACCTGTACCTTCTTTACCAGTTCCTTGCCAAACGGCGGTTGCATTTCTTTTCATCCTGTATTTTTTTTAAAACAGCTTTTATAGCTGCGTGAAGTATTAAAATAATTTAAGTCAATAGTTGTTCTTCAAACCCAGCTGCTGTAAAGCCAACCAAAATGGTACCATTGTTTTCTACAACTGGCCTTTTGATGATGCTGTTGTGTGTCTGCATCAGCTTGATGGCTTCAGCAACGTTGCTCACATCCTGCCCTGTTTCATCTTTCAACTTTTTCCAGGTACTGCTTTTTTTGTTAAAGAGTGTTTCCCATCCCACCAATTTAATCCACTCTTTTAATTTGCTCGCAGTGATGCCTTCTTTTTTATAATCATGAAATTCGTACGCTACTTTATTTTTATTGAGCCATTCTTGCGTTTTTTTGATGGTATCACAATTGGGAATGCCGTATACTTTTATCATAAACGAAGCGTCTTTTTTAATAAGCAGGAAGGGTTGGTTTGGTTTGCACAATGCTTTCAATTTTTTCCATTACGGCGGGTGTTAGTAAGGCAACAGCATCCAACGCTTTCAGGTTTTCGGTCAGTTGTTGTTTTTTGGAAGCTCCTAAAATAACAGTACTAACGTTTGGGTTTTTTAAACACCATGCAATGCTGAGGCCTGCAGTGGTGGTTCCAATTTTAGCGGCTAGATCGCCCAGTTTTTTTACTTTTTTCAGTTTCTCGTCGGTGAACCAACGCTCTTTCAGCCAATCAAATCCTTCTAATGAAAACCTGCTCCCTTTTGGAATGCCCTCGTTGTATTTGCCACTGAGCAAACCAGAAGCCAGTGGGCTAAACGTGGTGGTTCCAAGACCTACCGTGCGAAACACATCCAGGTATTCTTTGTCTATTTTTTCTCTTTCAAACAAGTTGTATTGAGGTTGTTCCATTGTTGGGCCAATCAACCGATAATGTTGTGCAACGCGGTGTGCTTCCATAATTTCAACGCCACTCCACTCGCTGGTTCCCCAGTACAATACTTTTCCCTGTTGAATAAGATGGTTCATGGCCCATACGGTTTCTTCGATGGGGGTATTTTTATCGGGGCGATGGCAATAATAAAGATCCAGGTAATCGAGCTGCATGCGTTGAAGGGCTTCATCACAGGCCTCTATCAGGTGTTTGCGGCTACAGCCAATTTGGTTAGGCTTGGCGTCTGCTCCTCTCCATCCCCAAAATGCTTTGGAGGAAATAACAAAAGAGGTACGATCCCATTTTTTCTTTTTAATAACACGACCCATCATTTTTTCGCTTTCACCCAACGCATACGCTTCGGCATTGTCAAAAAAGTTGATGCCGCTGTCGTAACCCATCCCCATAAGTTTATCTGCTACTTTGTCGTTGATTTGTTTGCTAAAGCTTACCCAACTTCCGAAGGAAAGGGCACTTACCTGCAAGCCACTACGGCCCAATCTGCGATACTCCATTGTTTAAAATTTTAGAACAACAAGTTACTAAACAATGATTACACAGCCGTTTGTAAAGAGAAAGAATTCAACAAAAAAATTACATGGGAAATTGCGATTTTGGAATTTGTATAATTCCAGTTACTAGCTTGATGTGTCGGTTTATAAAATCCTGGCTGGCTTCCATGCCAACACCATTGATTATATGAGTAAGGGTTCTTATTCTTACCGGTTTTTCGGTATAAAATTCATACCCCGTTCTGCTTCTGTCCCAATACATTTCATCGGTATCAAGTTTTTCACCTTTGATATTCACCACTTTCACACTGTCTTTTAAAAACACAATGTTTTCGCTTTCTTTATAGCGCGCATACAGGGAGGTGAGTTTGCTATCGGCAATACCTTCTTCGTTGTAAAAATTTACTTCGAGTGTTTGGGGGAACTCTACATAGCTGACGGTATCTTGAACCCTGTACATCAGTGGCGCCTTTAGAATGGCTTTTGTTTTACCACCCGTAGTGAAAGTGATCACTACTTCTTTGGCTTCTTCTCTACCTACTTTGCGTTTAAATAGGTTGTTGACTTCCTGTTCATCGTTTTCGCAGGCGCATAAAAAAAGACAGCAGGCTAAAAATGCTGTCTTTATTAAGTTATATACACTTGAGTATTTCAAAAAATAATTCTTAAAATTAGTTGTACTTAGGTTTCACAAACCAACGTGCGTTCATAGAAACGCCTATGTTGAAGCGCATGTAATTCTCCCGAAGGCTTTGACTCTCTTTGTTTCCTCTTGCGCCAATTTCTATCCCAGCATTCAGGGCTACAATTTCACCAGTATAGCTGATGCGTTGTAAGGAAGTCAACGGCATGCCTACCCCAGCAGTGAACGCATAAACGGGTCGGTTTTTATCGCTCAGCTTGATGTAGTCATTTCCAATATACATACCAGCACGGTATTTCACAAAACTCCAGTATTTGCTGGGTAACGTATTGTCTTTCGCAGGATAGTATTGTGCTCCTACACGCACCATAAAGCTATTTTGAACAAAATCTTTTTCTCCATAATAACGGTAAGCATCCCAGTTAGACATTTCCAGGTCGGCACCAATCAAAAAGTTTCTTGTGCTGTGACTAACCCCAAAACCATAGGTTGCAGGAAAGGTTACCTTACCAGTTTGGTTGATGACTGCGCTAACGGTATCGATGCTTATGATGCCCCCATTGCCGTCGAATGCAATGGTTTCATTTACTTTGTCTTGTTTGGCAGACAGGTTTTGTTGCAAATTAACGTAAGCTCCAAAGCGCAGAATATTTTCTTTTTTATCGGTTTTTTTGTTCTTGGTAGCAATCTCGTACTGCATACCTGCATTCAAAAATACACCACCAAAGCGGGTTACGGTAGAAGTATTCGATTTAAAATAAGCTATACTATCGCTGATAAAATTGAGAATGGTGCTGTAGTCTTTCGATCCAAAAGTGTAACCCGTACTAATACCTATGCTAAAATTTTTAATTTTAAGACCGGTACTTATGTTGGCTTGTGTAATACCGCCCGATCCTTCATAAATGGTGTTGAGGCTATCAAGATCAGGTCTACGCGAGTTGCTTTCTACTTTATAATTGATTTTGGTGAGGGGTCTCAATCCAAAGCTGGCACCCCAGAATTGTTTTTTCCTGATCATTTTTTGAGACGACAAAGGCACACCTAATTGCAAATAAGAAATGACGGTATTTACAGACTTAAATTTTTCTGGAGATGTATTGCTTTTGAGGTTTCTAATATCTACCTCGCCAGCTATGTCGAAAATGGTACTTCTAATTTGTCCCAGCGCCGCTGGATTTACCAGATTGATGCTTTGGAAATCAGAAAAACCGGCAGAGATTCCTCCCATTGCCCTGCTTACCATATTTTGATTGGGAACGATATCGCCCATTCCATACCTGGAGTAGGGTGAATTTTCCTGAGCCATGGCTGAGGTGGATAGAAGTACGGCAGAAATGATGGTAATTTTTCTCTTGAACCCGTCAGTTGTTGATTTCACTAAGTACATACAAACCTTTAAATAAAAAATGTTGGTCGGCAAATATCTTGTATTTAAGTTGACTAGCAAAATAGGTAGAATTACCCCCGGTTAAAACCACGTTAAAGTTGCCGTATTTTTCACCGTATTTTTCGATGAAACCCTCTATTTCATTGATTATTCCAACAATAACCCCACTTTGTAAATTGGTTTTGGTATCGTATCCTATCAACGGAAAATTCCAGTCTGCACTCACCAAAGGCAACTTTGCGGTATAATCATACATGCTTTTGAAGCGCATATCCATGCCAGGGGAAATGGCGCCGCCTAAAAACTGGTGGTATTGGTTAATGAAATTATAGGTGATACAGCTACCCAACGCTATCACTAGGTTGTTTTGTTTGGGATAAAAATGGGCGGCGGCGGCCATCAACGCCAAACGATCGGCCCCGATGGTTTCGGGTTTGCCCACTGGGGTTGTGAAATTTATTTGCGTGAGCTGCGACAGCATGTGGAATGCCCTGCCTGCTGCTAACTGTGTTTCTAAACCTGTACGGTGGTTAATCACCGATGAAAGCACTACTTTATCGGGTTTAAACTGTTGCAGCAATGTGGCAATGCTTGCCTCACTGTCGTCGGTTAAAACCAATTCTCCTTCAAAATGATCGTTACTGAAAACCCCTGCTTTCAAGCGGGTATTGCCAAAATCGAGACAAACTGTTTTGTTCATGCTGCTTTTTTATTTAAGAGAAATCGAACCCCTCCATGTTTTTAAAATGTCCATTCATTTTTATTTTGCCTTTAAGTAGGTGCATGTCCTCCATGATAGGCAATACGTTGTTGAGGTGCCTTTGTAAAAACTCCTGCCGATGAAGTTCCTGTGCTAATTCCAGCAAGCGGTATTCATCCTCCAGCCCTAAGCCTGCATGGTGTGCAACATCAAAGCTATTGAGAAACTCATCTGGTTTGCCAAAGTCTTTAGTCACATTTAATTTTTGATGCAGCTCTCTGATAGATTGAAGTATTTGTTTCATCTTTTTCCCGCTACCTTTTTCTACATTTAGCGGGTAGGTAACAATGGCACCACTGTATAATTTTTCTGGAATCTCTTTTATAATCTCCAATATTTTGAAGACGGCTGAGCCTTCTGTTTTAATATCCATCTCTCCATTTTCGTATTGTTGGCTAATTTCTTTTATCCTTACCAGCGTGCCCATTTCGGGCATGGCATTGTTGATAACAGCGGGTATGCCAAAGGGTTTGTCGGCCGCTTTGCATTCTTGAATGAGTTGTTTGTACCGGGGTTCAAAAATGTGCAGGTTAAGTTGTTCGCCAGGAAATACGACGAGACCTAAAGGGAATATGGGAATAAAATTAGTCATGTATCTAATCTGGTTATGGCTTTATATTGGTTATGATGCCTTTTCGCTCATACAATTTTCGAGCAGGTCTACGGAATTGCTCCAATTAAATTTTTTGGCAATGAGTTCCGTTCCGTTTAAAGATATGGCTTGCCTTAGTTCGTTGTTTAACAGCATCATTTTTAATTTTTCTTCCATGTCTGCGATGTCTTCAGGGTTACAGAGCAGTGCAGTTTGTTGGTTGATGGCATAGTCTGCATGCCCACCAATATTGGTACACACTACCGCACAACCACAAGCCATTGCTTCTGCAGGAGGCAAGGCCCAGCCCTCGCCCAAACTTGGCGAAAAAAACACAGCGGCGTTGTTGTATAAAGTGGCCAGATTAGACGGTTTTTGATGATAGGTTATCCATACTGGTAAATTAGCTGGCTTTTCATACACACCAAACAAATTCACTTCGAGTGCTGCAATCGTATTCTTTACATTTTTCAAAGCACTTAAACCCAACTCAGATCCTTTTCGTGGTTCCTTGGAGTAAAGCATGATCACCGACGCCGCCTTCCTTTGTTGAGGAGCTACAGTGATGAAAAATTTTGTATCGTCGATGGCGTTGGGCAACATAATTGGTAACCGCTGGCTTGCATTAAAAACGATCTGTTGCAGGTATCGGGCAATAACCATGTGCTGAATAGGTAAACGGTAACTCTCTAACAGTTTATCTTCATCCCCCTTCCAAACCTCATAGTCTTGTATAAGGTTGAATTTTTTTCCTTTCGATGCAGAAAGTAAGTGAATGGCATAGGCCATTTGCCACCAGGTACTGAATACCACATCTGCATCTGCAATATATTTATCTGTAATAGAAGGTACAATTTTACTTTCTACGGATGGTGACAGCGGGAACCATTTGGGTCTTGCAACACCTCTGATGGCAAACAACAGTTGCTTCAACCAAGTGGGAGTTGAAGATTTTTTAAAGGGGCGTTCTATGCTATGATAAATAGTGACCGAATGCCCTCGCAATGCCAGCCTATTGGCATATTCATACATTATTTTGGGGCCACCCACTGGCTTTGTTACAGGAAATGGAAGTATGATAGATACGCGCATGGAATCAATTATTTTTGTACACCAATCATCCAGCAATTTTTTGCAACATGCTAGAATGTTTACAACAAACTTAAAGATCCTCGTTGATAAAGATCAGGTTTTCGTGTTTCATCGTAAAGCTAAAATTATATTTGCTGATGGCATTGAACACTGCTTTTGAGCAGCCTTTTTTCATTTGATCGTGTACTTCAACAAAAAGCAATTTTGTTTTGGGCAGCCAACTTTCAAAATTGCCTTCAAATAGTTCTTTTTCTGAACCCTCAATATCAATTTTCAAGATGTGAATACAATCCCATCCCTCTTGCTTCATGATGGTATCAATGGTAGTAGCTTCAATATGTTGACTGCTGTAATCAGTTGTTTCCTTTACCATAAAAGCATCATTGCTAACGCCGGCATCAATAATTTGAAGAATAGTATTTTTGTCCCAAATTCCCTTTTGTAACACTTTTATACTGCTATGCTGTTCTGTGTTGCCTAGGGCTATTTTATAGTTTTCTGCATCTGGCTCAAGGGCAACAATCTGTGCTTTCGGAAAACGGTCGGCAAAATAGAGAGCAGACAAGCCAATGTTAGCGCCTAAATCCAAGATGGTAGTTGGTTCAAAAGAAATGGGCGTTTCGTATTGCTTCTCAATAAATACCTGCCGAAATATGCCAGCATCTGTATAGTTGTTGCGCAGGTAAAACCGCATCTTCTTTTTAGTGCTGTTGAACCAACCAAGGTTTTTTGTTTTTAGTCTGCCGTAAAAGGATACGCCCTGAGCAACACCAAACTCTTTGATCAAATTTTTTATTCGTGACGACATGTGTTTGTTTTTTTGGTTGGAGGTGTTTCGACCTAAAGTGTCTACAGCATTAAAACCTGGTTATTTTTTTCCCTTTTATTGAACTCGTAATTATGTTCACTACTTCATCTACAGACAACAATTTTTTTCCGTTTGCCAACTGCTTCAATTGTTTTCTGCTTTGGCTTACCTTTTTGTAATCCTTTAAAAACATGAGCAATGATTGAAGGTAAAATTTTTTAAACAACAATGTTTGAAAAAAGGTTTCTACAAGTACCTGTAGGAACCATAAACTTCGTTTGAGGCCGTTCAAATGTAGGGAATGCAAAAACAGCTTGTTACGGTTGTATATTTTTTTGATGTACTGTTTTTTATTGGCATTGTTGATGCTGGTAGATGTTTGATGGCGACAGATGGCCTGATGTTCGTAATAACATTTCCAACCCAGACGCCATGCTCTGATGCTTAGGTCAACATCTTCTACATAAAAAGGCGCAAACAACTCATTGAAGCCTCCGAGTGCCAGCAGTTTTTCTCTGCTTACCAAGGCATTGGCGCCAGATAAATACATAGAGTACAATCCTTGTTCATCCTGCCCGTCTTCCGAATAATAGTTTCCAGATGTTTTTATTTTGGTGCCGTGAAAAGATGGATATTTAGCGGCATCCTGTATAATTTCATCGTTCCATCCTATAATTCTACCCATCACCCCAAAGGTATCTGTGTGGTTAAAGTAATGCATCATCGGCTTAAAAAAATCGGCGCCTAGTTTTACATCACTGTTCAGCAATAAAACGTAATCGTACTTTGCTTCAAAAATTCCTTTGTTAATGGTAGGTGAAAAGCCCGCATTGGATTTGTTACAAATAATGTTGAAAGAAGGATAATTCGATTGAAGAAAAAAAACGGAATCGTCTGTAGAGGCATCATCAGAAATGATTACTTCATAAGCCAATTCAGCATTACCCAAAGCGATTAACAATGGTGGCACTATTTGCTCCAGCAATTTTCTGCCGTTATAATTAGGAATGACTACCGAAATGCCTTTGTTGCTCAAGTTGCTTAAAATTAATGCTGCTGCAAAATAGCGACTGCGTAGCTTATAAAAAATTAAAAATAGCAGTGCATATATGTTTGCCCATTCTACACTACTTTAGCATTTATGTGGAAGGAGCTTAGCGCAAAATTATTGAAGGGCGATTTTAAATCGCTGGCCCGTTGCATTTCATTGGTAGAAAATGAAGTGGAAGGCTACGATGTTTTTTTAAAGGAGCTGCCTATTACATCTACTACCGTTCTGGGCATCACCGGACCGCCGGGCGCAGGCAAAAGTACCCTCACCGATGCACTTATAGAAGCCTATGTTAAAGAAGGAAAAAAAGTGGCGGTGCTGTGTGTAGACCCCTCTTCTCCTTTTAACCTGGGTGCATTGTTGGGCGATCGCATTCGCATGAGCGATTGGTACAATCATCCCAATGTGTTTATCCGTTCTTTAGCAAGCAGGGGTTCAATGGGCGGATTGCATCCTTCCATCATCGAAGTAACAGATACCATCAAGGCAGCGGGTTTCGATATCATCATTGTAGAAACGGTGGGAGTTGGACAAAGCGAAATTGAAGTGGCTGGATTGGCAGATATCACCGTAGTAGTATTGGTACCAGAAGCGGGCGACGAAGTGCAAACGATGAAAAGTGGACTGATGGAAATTGCCGACATATTTGTGGTAAACAAAGCCGATAGGCCCGGTGCTGCTACATTTGTAAAAAACCTGCGACAGATGCTGGCGCCTGCATTTCATCAACAAGCCCATGAAATTGCCGTCATCAAAACGGTGGCATCCAAAAAAGAAGGTGTGGAGGAATTAAAGACACAAATTCATTTACTGAGCGATATTCCTAGTAAAGAAAGAAAAGCGTGGTTACTAGCAGAAAAGGCTTACCAACTCATTAAAAACAGGCGCATGAAAAATGTAGACAAAGCTGCGCTAAAATCGGAGATTGAAAAATTGGAAACCATCAACCTTTATCAATTTGTAGAAAGTTACGAAGCTAAAAAAGCTTGATTAAAATTCTTCTTCCTGACTTTTCCACCACCTGTAAGCAATAATACCTACGATGGCAAAGGGTGCTCCCATCAAATAAAGTATCCCCTGGTTCATACCCAATGCGGGCTTTTCGCCTAGTTGGGATGCCGTTTTAGTACACATGGCACACTGTGCTTCTACGCCCAAATGCAAGAGCATCAAAAGCAATAAAATAGAAAATATGGTGAGGCATTTTTTCATGCTGTAAAATTAATGCTTTTCAGCCATCACACAGGTCTTGTGCATCCTTATTTATGTGACCGTTGTGATATAAACAACGCAAACAGCTAACAGTTGAATACCAGGAGAAGTATTTCAACTTTTTCTTTTTTTAAAATTCAAAAGCATAAAAAAATCCGCTCCAATTCGGAGCGGATGTATAATAATTTGTGTATGTTTTAAGAAACTTCCTGGATTTTATGAATCAACTGACGGAATTAATATAAATACCGTCAGTTGATTGACGGAATTAATGAAAATAGCGTCAGTTAACTGAAGGAATTAACAAAAAAAACCCATCCGATTTGGATGGGTTTGTATAAAATCTTAATTGTATTAAGAAACTTCCTGAGCCATTGATTTGCTCACACGTTTGCGGTCTTCCTCATTAAGGATCACTTTACGCAAACGGATGTTTTTGGGCGTTACTTCAATACACTCATCTTGTTGTATGTACTCCATACATTCTTCCAAACTCATTAGAATTTTAGGAGCAGCCTTAGATGCATCATCACTTCCGCTAGCACGGTGGTTGGTGAGTTTCTTAGGCTCGGTAGCATTTACAACCAAATCACCTGGCTTAATGTGCTCAGCTATAATCTGGCCGGTGTACACTTCCTGGCCCGGATCTACAAAGAAACGACCCCTGTCCTGCAATTTATCAATAGAATAACCGGTTGTTTTTTCTGTTGATTTGCTGATTAAAACGCCATTGCTACGTCCTGGTATAGAACCTTTCCATGATTTGTACTCTGTAAATCGATGTGCCATTACAGCTTCGCCTGCAGTACTGGTAAGCATGTTGCTTCTCAAACCAATCAAACCACGTGAAGGAATATCAAATTCAAGATGCTGCATTTCGCCCTTGGTTTCCATCACCAGCATTTCCCCTTTTTTCTGTGTTACAAGGTCAATTACTTTTCCACTAAATTCGGCAGGTACGTCTACTACCAGCAACTCATATGGCTCTTGTTTAGAACCATTGATTTGTTTTACCAGTACCTGTGGCTGTCCGACGGTTAACTCAAATCCTTCTCTGCGCATGGTTTCAATTAAGATGCCCAAATGCAAAATACCACGACCAAATACATTAAAGCTATCTGCACTGTCACTGTCTTCTACACGAAGTGCTAGGTTTTTTTCTGTTTCTTTCATTAAACGATCACGCAAATGACGACTCGTTACAAACTTCCCTTCTTTACCAAAGAAAGGAGAGTTATTAATCCCGAACAACATACTCATGGTTGGTTCATCTACACTTATTACAGGCAATGCTTCCGGATTATCCACATCGGCAATGGTATCACCAATGTTGAAATTTTCTAGTCCTACAATAGCACAAATATCACCGGCAAAAACTTCTGTTACTTTCTTTTTACCCATTCCTTCAAACACATAAAGTTCCTTTATCTTCATTTTTTTATTACTGCCGTCTGCCTGTAATAATGCAATTTGCTGATTTTCTTTAATGCTGCCACGGGCAACTTTACCCACTGCTATCCTTCCAAGGAAAGAAGAATAATCCAATGAGGTAATCTGCATTTGTGACGGACCTTCATTTACTTTAGGTTCCGGTACATGCTCCAAAATAGCATCCATTAATGGAAAAATATTATCCGTTTCAGTAATGCTTGTGTTCATCCAGCCATTCTTACTGCTACCATAAATAGTAGGAAAATTCAATTGATCCTCTGTAGCATCCAGGTTAAAGAATAATTCAAATACTGCGTCATGTACTTCATCCGGACGACAGTTTGGTTTATCTACTTTGTTGATAACCACGATAGGGTGCAGGCCAAGTGCCAAAGCTTTTTGCAACACAAAACGTGTTTGTGGCATAGGACCTTCAAATGCATCTACTAAAAGTAAAACACCATCAGCCATTTTTAAAACTCTTTCTACTTCTCCGCCAAAATCCGAGTGACCAGGGGTATCAATAACGTTAACTTTAACGCCTTTATAAGTAACAGAAATATTTTTACTAAAGATGGTAATTCCCCTTTCTCTCTCCAAGTCATTGCTATCCATGATCAATTCACCAGTTTCCTGATTTTCTCTAAATACTTGGGTAGCGTGTAAGATCTTGTCTACGAGTGTTGTTTTACCATGATCTACGTGAGCGATGATGGCGATGTTGCGAATATTCATTGTAAATTAAGCTATTGGCGATTACCCTTTGGTGCAATGTTACTGCAATGTAGCAGCTGTTTTAACCCAGATTAAAAGCCGTTTTTTTTAAGGCGCAAAGGTAATCTAAAATTGCCGGATGGCAAGGCGATCAGGAAATTAAATGACTGTTATATAATAATTAAGGGGGATACAGGGCTGGTTCTCAGCTGATTTAAGTTGAAATGGCTCATTTAAAATCGTTAATATTACAAAAATGGCAGCGTCCTTCGCTATGCCTACTCCAAATACAGTATGGAAAAAGTAGCTAGTCCAGCAACCTTTATCGAACCCAGTCTTCTACAACAGATAGAAGAAGAGCGTTGCATCATCGTTCATTGCAAAATTTTAAGTCACGGCGATTTCTTGCGAATATGGAAAACCACTTTCCTCATTGAGCAAAACGGCACATCAAGGGCAACCTTGCTGTTTGCACTTGATATATGTGTTGCTCCTGAATGGTGTTTTATAGAAAAGCAAGATGGCTGGAGTTATTTTACCCTGATATTTGAAACACTGCCAAAACGGGTATCGGCATTTGTTTTACAGGAAGTAATTCCTGAGCCCGGTGGATTTATTTCTGCTCCCATTCAACGGAACCAAACCGATGTATACCAGGCTATTCTCACCTGCAAAGCATAATTGTTAAAAAAATTTAACATTTATAGCGGCTTGTTTTACCAAATCTGCACGCTATTTGATAATAGGATGCTCAAAAAACACAACAATGACGCAATCATCAAAATCAATTCCTTCTTTGGCGGTTTGTATCTTACTCGACTTCATCGGTTACGCCAGCTTTACTTTGCCCATACTGGGCGAATTTTCTGACCTAGTGTGGGCGCCGGTTTCTGCCATACTGTTTTACAAATTGTTTGGTGGCAAAATGGGATTATTTGGAGGCGGTTTTAACTTTTTAGAGGAGTTGCTCCCCTTCACCGATTTTATCCCAACATTTACCATTGCCTGGGCTATGCGGTATTATGGAAAGAAATCAACCCAAACCGAAATGACCGTTTCAAGATGATTTTTTTAGAAAATCTATTCCCAGCATATTCTGGAATTAAAAAAACGGCTGCTTCTTTTCAGAAACAGCCGTTTTTGTTTTTCGATTTTTTAATTATCGAAGCATCTCCTTAGGCACTTCCTTCTCTAACAAATATTTATAAATGTATTTGGTTTTCAGGTTTTGGAAATGAGAGCCTTTGTTGCCACCCCATCCATGTCTGCCACCAGAGTAAGCCATAAATTCTACGTCTTTTTTGGCATCCTGTAATTTGCTCAGCAGTTGAATGCTGTTTTGCATGTGTACGTTCTCATCAATTACACCGTGTACCAACTGCATGTTGCCTTTGTATTTGCCGATGTGGCTAAGCACAGAACTGGTTTTGTATCCTTCCGGGTTATCGGCTGGCGTTCCCATGAATCGTTCGGTGTAATGAGAGTCATACAGGGTCCAGTCGGTTACACTTCCGCCTGCCATGGCGTGGGTGAACACATCTGCGCCGTAAGTCATGGCGTAAGAACTGAGGTAACCACCATAACTAAAGCCTGTGATACATATTTTAGTAGGGTCTGCACTGCCGTTGGCTACCAACCATTTTACCATTGTACTGTAATCTTTCATTTCCCAGTAACCCAGGTTGTGGTACATATAGTTTACCCCTTCTTTGCCAAAATGCCCACTGGCACGGTGATCCATGGCTACCTGAATCATCCCTTCTTTGGCATAGAACTGTTGATTGCCATTGAGCGGCGTCCAAGTATCCATCACAGTACCTGCGTTGGGTCCGCCGTAAATGCTCACCAAAACGGGGTATTTTTTATTTTTATCCATGTTGATCGGCCAAGTTATTTTCATCGGCAGATCGAACAATCCATCGTCGCTTTTCACCCGAATCACTTCTGTTTTGGCCAATTCATATTGGTCAAATTCTGGCCCTTTGCTATCCCCGAGTTCTTTGATGATTTTACCGGTAGCGGTACTCACCAATGCACTGCGGGTGGGCGTGGTAGCATTGCTATAATTGGTTACAAAATAAGCCGCATCAGGAGAAAGGCTAGTAATGTTGTGCGAGTAATCGCCAAAGCTCAATCTTTGTATTTTTTTGCCATTCAAACCCACTTTGTAAAAATCTACATGAGCAGTGTTTTCTCTGCTTCTGGCAGTAAAATACACGACGCCATTTTTTTCGTCTACGTGGGTAATGCCCGTAACGGTATATTTACCTTCGGTGATGGCGTTGATGAGTTTGCCATTCATGTCGTGGTAATACAAATGATTCCAACCAGTGGCATCGCTTTGTAAGATGAAACCTTTGCCATTTTCCAAAAACTGAATGCGGTCGTTTTCATCGAGGTTGATCCAGGTTTTTTGCTGCTCGTTGTAAAAGATAGCCTTGGCGCCGGTTGAAGGATTTACCGCCCAAATTTTTAATTCATTTTGTTTGCGGTTCATCCATTGCACCAACAAACTGCTGCCATCTGGCTTCCAGAAGGGCATGCCAAAATACTGATCTTCGTTGGCGTTAAAATCGCTCCAAACCACATTGCCACCTGCTGCCGGCACGATGCCAACTTTAACAGCAGGGTTTACATCGCCTACTTTTGGATAGCGCCATTTTTCTACGTAACCATGTAATCCGTCCGCATCGGTGATGGTATATTCTGGAACCGCCGTATCATCACTTCTAAAAAATGCAATGTTTTTGCTATCTGGGCTCCACCAAAAAGCACGGTAACGCGATTGGCGGCCAAGGATCTCTTCCATATAAACCCAACTGGCATAACCGTTCAAAATGAGTTCGCTGCCATCGTTGGTCAATTTGTATTCTTTTTTAACGTTAACATCAACTGCGTACAAATCATTTTTTTTAGTAAACGCCACATACTTTCCATCAGGGCTCAGTGTGGGGTTCACTTCCGGCACATCATCAAATGTGAGCTGCACTTCCTGATCGTTTGATTTAAAGTAAATATTGTTGTTTTTGATATAGGCCTGTGGTTTGGGCGCTGTTTTAACTGGTGTTTTTTCTTCAGCGGTTTGTTCTCTTTCAGTGCCATTTTTGGCATCCATTACCAAGGTTTTGCCATCTTTGATCAACAACATGTTGTTGTTATCTACCCAACGACCAGCACTTGGTAATGCTTGTGTGAGACCTTTGAAATTAGATTTGAAATACTGATCATCTGTGAGGGGTTTTTTTTGAGCTTGTGCGCCCAAGCTGAGGCCAGCCAGCAAAAGAAAAGCTGTTTGCTTTTTAAAAAATTGTGCCATACGTTCCTATTTTGAATAATTAAGACTTCAAGATAGTTTTTTTACTTAAAAAATAGGCCTGTTTATGATAAATGGGTTGGTTTATAAAAGTGGCTGCTACTATATCAAAAAATAATTTACTATCTTTCAGGGCATGCTTTTGTAAACCTTGTATGCAACATCATTTCATCAATTAAACCCGTTTATGTATGATCGTTATCGCATTGTATAACCTGAAGGGCGGTGTGGGGAAAACAGCTTCTTGTGTAAATTTTGCCTACCTGGCAGCAGCAGATGGTTTCAAAACCTTGTTGTGGGATATTGATCCGCAGGGGTCTTCTTCCTTTTACTACAAAGCCAAACCAAAATCGCATCCCGGCATTAAGAAGCTGATCACCAAAGATGCAGATCTGGAAAATGCCATACTAGCTACCGACTTCGAATTGCTCGACATCATCCCTGCAGATCATTCGTCCAAAAGTTTCGACATTATGGTAGATGAAATGAAAGGCAACAAGAACCGGCTAAAAAGCATCGTAAAACAGCTGGACAAAGAATATGATTTTGTTTTCATCGATTGCCCTCCGGGGTTTTCAGCTTTGTCAGAAAATATTTTTCAGGCTGCAGACATCGTGCTGATGCCGGTGATACCTACAACACTCAGTATTAGGACCTACCTGATGGTGAAAGACTATTTTAAAGAGAAGGATCTCGATATGAGCAAGATGATGTGTTTTTTTTCAATGGTAGATCTGCGCAAAAACATGCACAACGAAATAATGGAAGAACTGAACAAAGACAAACGTTTTTTCCAAAGTTCTATTCCCTACCTCAGCGATGTAGAAAAAATGGGCGTTCACAAAGCACCCATTATGGAGTTTGCCAATAGCAGTAATGCAGCCATCAGTTACCGGGAGTTGTGGACGGAGATCAAAGAAGGTGTGGTAGAATAATATTATACTTATCATTGCAACACATCATACACCTGTAGTGAACACTACCCGTATTTTTACAAACCTGCGGCTGCGGTTGTGGAAGCAGTAATTTAAATTATGAAAAATGAAAAGAGAATTGTTTTCTTGGTACAGTCCAGCGCTCGACAAAGAAATGCCCATCGTTGGATATGGCGATTACGGCTTTGTACTTTTACTGGTACCCACCGCCGCTGCTGATTACCTCGAATATGAGCGTTTTCAGTTAATGGAAACTTTAGCGCCTTACATCAATAGCGGTAAAATGCGGGTGTTTTCTATCAACAGCATCAACAACGAAAGTTGGCTTAATAATGAAATGCAGGGCGAACACAAAGCCATTCGCCACAACCAGTTCAATAAGTATGTGTTTGAAGAAGTAGTGCCTTTTATTAAAAACAACACTTCCCAAGAAACGCCCATCATCACCTGTGGTGCATCTTTTGGCGCATTGCACAGTATGAATTTATTTTTGAAGCGCCCCGATCTCATCAATGGGGTTATTGCTATGAGTGGTGTATACGATCTCACAGAATATACCAAAGGATTTTATGACGATCAGGTGTATTTTAACTCGCCCAGTCATTACATTCCTAACCTGCAAGATGATTGGTACCTGCAGCAAATTCGGAACAGCAAGCACATTCACATTCTTACCGGAAGCGGCGATTACGAAGACCCACAAGCTTCTCGTAATTTTTCTGGCGTGCTCAACAGCAAAGGCATTCCGCACGAATTGGATGTGTGGGGACCAGAATTTAAACACGATTGGCCCACTTGGAGAGCCATGCTTCCACATTATCTGGAAACAAGGTTTTAAAAATATTTCAACTTAAGGAACTCAAAAAATGGGTTCCTTTTTTTTGCGCGCATGGGCTCATTTGTTTCGTTAGTTTTGTTATGCCAATGTGATTTATATAATATGCCAATATTTTATAAATCTTACAGTGGTAAATGCCGATGGTATCAAACAAATAGTATAATGAGGCGTTAGCCGATATTAGACTATATTGTTTGTCCAATCGGTATTATTACATGAAGCCCAAAACAGACCTGTTTTTCTTGGCCATTCTGGCAGTGATTGTGCTGGCTTATTTGTTTCCTTTTTGGGGAAGCAGCCAAAGCCCAATCCCATTAAATGTGATGGGCAATGTAGGGGTGTCGTTGATATTCTTTTTTTACGGCCTGAAGTTAAGCCCCCATAAAATTAGGACCGGACTAAAAAATTGGAAGCTGCATCTTTTGGTGCAATTGGCTACATTTTTGCTATTCCCAATAACAGTGCTGTTGGCTTTGCCATTTGTTGCAGATGGGTCTTCGAACATGTACTGGCTATCTTTTTTATTTTTAGCGGCTATCCCCTCCACTGTTTCCTCTTCAGTTGTAATGGTGTCTGTGGCCAAAGGCAATGTACCTGCGGCAATTTTTAATGCCAGTATTTCTGGTTTGATAGGCATTGTGATGACGCCTTTATGGATGGGGCTTTTTTTACAAGGATCGGCAACCGAATTTGATCTCGGTCCAGTCTATGTAAAACTGCTCAGCCAAATACTGCTACCCGCCATACTAGGATTGGTTTTACAAAAATACTTAGGAGGTTTTGCCGGCAAATACAGCCGTGTTTTGTCTTACTTTGATAAGGCGGTTATTTTGCTCATCGTATTTAAAAGTTTTGCTGATTCCTTTTACGAGAACTTGTTTGCAGGCATTCAATTTTTTGAGTTGATGCTGATGTCCGCTGCCACGTTGTTGCTTTTTTTTGTGGTTTATTTTTGCATCGGATGGTGGGCACAACAACTCGGCTTTAACAGAGAAGACCGGATAACGGCCCTGTTTTGCGGAACTAAAAAATCGTTGGTTCATGGTACCGTTTTCTCCAAAATACTTTTTTCAGCTTCTTTCCCCATTGCAGTCATCTTATTGCCATTGATGTTGTTTCACGCCTTTCAGCTGTTGCTGATCAGCATTTTTGCCACCAAGTTTGCAGCAAGTGCCGGCCCGCTTACCGCAATAGAAGAAAAGAACTAAGTAGGAATCAACTCGTTTTATAGCTGTAGATCTATCCATTAATTCTTACCAATCTCGTATGCGAAAAGCATCGCCTAGTTCATACCTTTGCTGTATGCCGGAGTTTAATTTAAATGATAGTATGAACCTGTTGAGCAAACTCACTCCAAGAAGGGTTTGGAACGGCGTAAAAGTATTGAGCAGTTATTATGCAAGTTTGATAAGCAAAAAACCGGTTCAATGGGGATTACCAGTGTCGATCTCTTTTGAACCCACTACCAGTTGCAACCTTCGGTGTCCGGAATGTCCCAGTGGATTACGGGCTTTTACCAGACCCACAGGCATGTTGGAGAAAGATTTTTTTAGCCAAACCATCGATGAAATTCACAAAGACCTGCTTTACCTTATCTTTTATTTTCAAGGCGAGCCTTATTTAAATACCAGTTTTTTAGACATGGTAAAATATGCTTCCGACAAAGGGATTTATACTGCCACTTCTACCAATGCACATTATTTAAACGATGAAGCTGCGCGCAAAACAGTAGAAAGCGGATTGGATCGGCTTATTATTTCTATCGATGGAACTACCCAAGAAACCTATAAGCAGTATCGGGTAGGTGGTAATTTGGAGAAAGTAATAGAGGGTGCAAAGAACATCGTGAAATGGAAAAAAGAGCTGAACAGCAAAACGCCCTTTGTGTTTTTTCAGTTTTTGGTGGTGAAACACAACGAACACCAGATTGAGGAAATTCAACAACTGGCCAAAGAAATTGGGGTTGATGAAGTTCGATTTAAATCTGCCCAGGTATACGACTACGAAAATGACCCCAATCAACTCATTCCCACTATCGATAAATTTAGCCGTTACAAAAAAAACAAAGATGGCACTTATACCCCAAAAAACAAGCTGGCCAATCGCTGCTGGAAACTGTGGCATGCCAATGTAATTACCTGGGATGGTTTGGTTGTACCCTGTTGTTTCGACAAAGACGCCATGCATCAATTGGGCAACCTCAAAAACCAATCTTTCAAAACTGTTTGGAACAACGACAATTACAAACAGTTTAGGGCAGAACTCATGATGGGCCGAAAAAACATAGACATCTGCAGTAATTGTAGCGAGGGTGTTTCGGTTTGGAAATAACAGTGGTTTTATTTTCCAAATTGTATATCCCTGTTTTCACGAACGATTTTGGTTTTTTAATGTCTCATTCCCCTTTGTGGCAAACGCCTAGCTATGTAGATGAAAGAAGTATCCCTTCAACCCTGTAACTTTAGTTTTCATTATTGAATAAATCCTTAAATAGCATTTCATGAAATCCAGCTTTAACGCTCACTTGCGGCAAATTATCTTACTGGCCATCATTATCAGCCTTGGCTTGCTGTTGATTTTAGAACTGTATATTTTCCTTCCTGGTTTATTGGGAGGTATTACTTTTTATATCCTAGGTCGCGGCTTGTATTTCCAATGCGTTTATCAGAAAAAATGGAGAAAGGGCTGGACGGCACTACTCTTTATTTTAGTGTTATTGGTCATCATTTCTATCCCTATTTACATCAGTGTTGCGTTGATTTCTCCAAAGGTCAATGACATTGTGAACAACCAGGACAAAATTATGACGGGTCTCAAAGTAATATCAGAAAAGATAAAAACTTCAACCGGCGTGCAGTTGATGACAGCAGAAAACATCAAAAATGTTTCGCTCAAAATATCTTCTTTTATTCCTTCGGTACTCAATAGTACGGCGATGGTAGCCACCAACCTCATCATGATGTTTTTTCTACTTTATTATTTATTGGTAAATGGAGCCGAAATAGAAAAATATTTAAGCAAAATCATTCCGCTTAAGCGCCACAATGTGCACTCGCTGGCCAACGAAACCAAGATTATGATCAGGGCCAACGCGTTGGGTATTCCCATTATATGCGTCGTACAGGGGTTGTTTGCATGTCTCGGCTACTGGATTTTTGGTGTTGAAGATTGGGGCCTGTGGGGCTTTCTTACGGGGGTGTTCGCTTTTTTCCCTTTGGTAGGAACCATGATTGTTTGGGTACCCATTGTGATTTTTATGTTCGCTACAAACCTAACCCTCCCCGCCGTTGGTTTGAGTATTTACAGCATCATTGTTACGGGTAATGTAGACTACATTACGAGGTTAGGACTTTTGAAAAAAATGGGGGATGTGCATCCGATGATCACGGTTTTGGGGGTGATTGTGGGACTGAACCTTTTTGGCTTCATGGGACTCATTTTTGGTCCGCTCCTAGTGAGTTATTTCATTATTCTGGTGAAAATTTACTTGAATGAATTTTCTGACGATCACGTACCGGTTGAAAGTACAGGTTCGATCGAAGAACACAGAGATGAAGCCATCTAAAAATTTTAACAAATTAAAATGGCCTATTCGATGTTTAAACATTAATATTGCATTTCAAAATAAAAACTACTATTATGGCTGACTTAAAAACACTGGTAGAAGAATTAAATCAAATGATTTTGGATGGTAAAATCCTGGATGCTTTCGAAAAATTTTATGCAGAAGATATTATCATGCAAGACAATAATTACCCAGTACGTGTGGGTAAAGCAGAAAATCGTTCATACGAAGAAGCGTTCGTGAACGGCTTGACAGAATTCAGAGGCGCTAAAGTGGTGAATACCCTCATCAGCGATGGCATTGCCGTAATAGAATGGTGGTTTGATTATACCCACAAAGATTATGGGGTTAGAAACTACCACCAAGTAGCCGTTCAACGTTGGAAAGACGGCCAAATTGTAGAGGAGAAGTTCTACTACAACAACTGATTTTAAATTAAATTCGTAGGAAGGTCTGCCAGCATCCATTTGTTGGCAGACTTTTTTTTAACTTGCAACTATCTGTTTAATTATGGGATTAGAAAAAGACATCAATCAAACCAACTTCAGGAACGAATACCAGAAAGCGGCCATCAACCTCATTTACACCTATAACTGGATGCATGAACGCATGAAGGGTATTTTTGAGAAGCAAGATATTACCCCACAGCAATTTAATATTTTGCGCATTTTGAGGGGTGCGGGAAAACCCATTTCTACGCTTCAAATTCGGCAGCGGATGTTGGATAAAATGAGTGATACCAGCCGAATTGTAGACCGATTGGTGGTGAAAGAACTGGTGCAAAAAAATACTTGTATCAACGATAAACGATTGGTTGATGTAAGCATAACCGAGGCTGGGAAAAAGATTTTAGAAAAAATGGATGCCTACAATGCACAGATGGACGCCATCTTTAACAATCTTTCTGCCGAAGAAGCCAATAACCTCAATGTACTTTTCGATAAAATTCGCGAAGGAAAATAATTCATCATGATAAAAATTCCACTGGCCTTCCTTCTTTTGGCAATCGTATTTAACAGCAACGCACAGTCACCAAAAGAAGAACTTCGGGCAGTGTGGGTTGCCACAGTGAGCAACATCGATTATCCCAGCAAACCAACCCTCAGTGCCGATGTGCAGCGTGCCGAATTTATTGCAATGGCCAATATGCACCAACGCAATGGGATGAATGCGCTCATTGTTCAAATTAGACCTGCCACCGATGCCTTTTATCCGTCGCCGCTTGAACCATGGAGCCAATGGCTTACCGGCAAACAAGGCCAACCCCCCGTTCCTTATTACGATCCGCTGCAATTCATGATAGAAGAAACGCACAAAAGAGGAATGGAATTTCATGCATGGATGAATCCTTACAGGGCCGTATTTAACACCAGTGGTTCCTCTATTTCCCCTTCACATATTACTCGTTTGCACCCAGAATGGTTCCTCACTTATGGCGATAAAAAATATTTTGACCCAGGCAACAAAGACGTGCAGGCGCATGTAACTGCCGTTGTTACTGATGTGGTGAGCAGGTACAAGGTAGATGCCATCCATTTTGATGACTACTTTTACCCATACCGCATTGTAGGAAAAGAATTTCCAGACGAAGCGAGTTACAGGAAATATGGCAACAACATGCCCAAAGATGATTGGCGCAGAAGCAACACCGATTCTATTATTGTAAAGCTAAGCCGCACCATCAAAAAAGAAAATCCAACTTGTCAGTTTGGAATAAGTCCGTTCGGCGTATGGCGCAATGCCAGTCAGCACCCCATGGGCAGCAATACCAAGGCTGGGCAAACCAACTACGACGACCTTTATGCCGATATTTTGTTGTGGTTAAAAAACGGCTGGATAGATTATGTAACGCCTCAATTGTATTGGGAGATAGGCCACCAACTGGCCGATTATGAAACCCTTATTAAATGGTGGAGCCAGCATACTTATGGCAAACTTTGCTACATCGGCATTGGTATTTACAGGGCCGGCAGCAATGATGCCTGGAAAGACAAGACCCAACTTCCCCGCCAGATAAACATGCTGCGCAACACGCCCAACATGCATGGCATGATGTTTTTTAGCAGTAAAACTTTTGAAAGAAACCCCAATGGTTGGAACGATAGTTTGCGGCTGAACTACTTTAAAGAACCCGCCCTACCTCCTAAAATGAAGTAATACCTGCCGGCTTTAGTAGTGCATAGGGGATACATTACCCGTGTACCTCTTCCCTTCCATCCAGTCGCAATATTGCACTGATCCCAGTCGGAATTTGAAAGGAATACCGGTTGCTGCTTCGAATTTTAATTCCTGTTTGCAAAAAAATCCAAGATTTTTAACATAAAAGTTAGGAGAAAGTACTTTTTTGGGAGCATGAAGAAGGTTGGCCCCTGTAGGCAGGGCGGCGTAAGTCTTCATGAAATCCTTTACAGCATTCACTTTTGCTGTATTATCTTGGGCTGATATGGTTTGTACCACAAAAACCGTGCAAAACATTAAACTTTTACATTTTTTATTCATGATTACGAAAGTCAGTTTGTAAATTTACGTTTTAAAATCTTTATCTGGATGTTAACATCTACCCAACAGATCAAAGATTTCCCAGCAGCCCTAAAGTTTTTCGTATGGCCATAAATCAAAGTTTGCAGCAGAAGCTGTTACAGAAATTATCTCCCCAGCAAATTCAGTTGATGAAATTGTTGCAAGTGCCTACTGCCATTCTAGATGAGCGAATTAAAGAAGAGATGGAAGAAAATCCTGCATTGGAGCAAGGGGAAGACGGCCATGAAGACGAATATGAAACAGATGAATTTGAAACACCTGCAGAGGAAGAATTTGAAAGAGATGGCAGTGAGGAAGATTATGACAACATAGACATAACCGATTATGTGCAGGAAGGCGACGACGATGTGGGTGATTACAAATTAAAAGACGACAACTACCCCGAGTTAGACGACAGCCGGGTGATACCACACAAAGTAGAAACCAGTTTTATAGAACTGATGCTGCAGCAATTGGGCATGCTAAAACTGAGCGACCAGCAGCGAAAAATTGCAGAACAATTGGTGGGTAGTTTAGACGACGATGGATACCTGCGCAGAGAAATCAGTGCAATTATTGATGACCTCGCTTTTCGGCAGAATATAGATACCAATGAGGAAGAAATTGCCGATTTATTGTTAGAAATTCAACAGTTTGACCCACCCGGTGTAGGTGCACGTAGCCTGCAGGAGTGCTTGATCCTTCAATTAGAAAGAAAGGTAGACCAAGGCGAAGCGGTAGCACTGGCACTGAAGGTGATGGAGAAGTACTTTGATGAGTTTACCAAAAAACATTACGAAAAAATACAGCGTGGACTGGGCATCAACGACGATCAATTGCGCGAAGTAATTCAGCAGATCGTAAAGCTGAATCCCAAACCAGGCGGCAATGTGGGCGATGAACGCAAAAACAACAATTACGTAATCCCCGATTTTTTTATTGTGAACAACAATGGAAAGTTGGAGCTAACCCTTAATAGTAAAAATGCACCAGACCTCCGCATCAGCGAAGGTTACAGGGATATGCTGAGAGATTACGACCGGGGCAGTAAAAAAGACAAACGCCAGAAAGAAGCGGTGCTGTTCATCAAACAAAAAATAGATTCGGCCAAATGGTTCATTGATGCTATCAAACAGCGCCAAAATACTTTATTGAATACGATGGAGGCCATCATGAATTACCAGCATGGCTTTTTCATCGGTGGTGACGAAACAGATTTGCGGCCCATGATTTTAAAAGACATTGCCGAAATGACCAATTTGGATATTTCTACGGTAAGTCGTGTAGCCAACAGTAAGTTTGTGCAAACAGAATTTGGCACCTACCGTCTAAAGTTTTTTTTCAGCGAAAGTTTGCAAACAGACAGTGGCGAAGAAGTAAGTACCAGAGAAGTGAAAAAGATTTTGACAGACCTGATGGAGGAAGAAAGCAAAAAACATCCTTACAGCGATGAAAAATTAACAGAAATGCTACAGGAAAAAGGATATAATATTGCGCGCAGAACTGTGGCCAAATACAGAGAACAATTAAACGTGCCAGTGGCCCGACTCAGAAAAATATTATAAGCATGATGGCTAGCACCATACCACCCAATGCGGTAGAAAACAAAACAGGGCCAATAGGCAACCCCTATCCAGCGCTGTTGCGTTGGCCGGCACAGCTGATTTCGTACCTTTTTCACCCCATCTTTATCCCTTTGTATGTGTTGCTGTTTTTATTGTTTTTGCACCCATCGTATTTTGCCGGATTTTCGGAAGGCATGAAATGGAGGTCTGTGTTTATTTTGGTACAGAACGCTGTTTTTTATCCGCTGTTTTGTATCCTGTTGTTAAAAGGGGTGGGCTTCATTGATTCAATTTTTTTAAAGAATCAAAAAGATCGGATCATTCCTTACATCGCGGTGGGCATCTTTTTCTTTTGGACATACACGGTATTTAAACAACAGCCCATTTATCCTGCTATTTTACCTGCATTTATATTGGGTATTTTTCTGGCATCCAGTGCAGCCCTTATCGCCAATATTTATTTAAAAATAAGCATGCATGCCATTGGTATGGGTGGGTGGGTGGGCGTGTTCCTCGTAATTGCCAATAGCAATACCATGCTCATGAGCTGGCCGATGGCTGGGGTATTGCTACTCAGTGGCCTTGTTTGTACCGCTAGGCTCATTGTAAGCGATCATACTCCACGAGAAATATACCTGGGTTTATTAGTGGGGTTGCTTTGCCAGTTTGTGGGAGCGTTTGTAGTGATGTAAAAATTATATTGCACAAAAGGAATAACTCCAACTATTTTATTGGAAGTTTAAAGAGGAGCATCATTTGGCCAAAAGCTGATGGGCTCAATTATAGTAAGTAAATGTATTTTGATAAAAACGTTTTTACTTACAATCAATACACACCCCAGACACGATCATAGAGGATTCAACTGGAGCAAAGCCTTTTGGCAGCTTCACTTCGGGAACAATTACATCGTCTAAACAAAATGTTTTTTCGCACTGGTTGCACACAAAATGTACGTGATTGTCGTGGTGATGCCCTTCTTCGCAATCTTGTTTACAGAGTGCATACAAAATAGAATTGTCGGTGGTGGGTATTTGATGAACGATGCCTTTTTCTACAAATGTTTGCAAAGTGCGGTAAACGGTTACCCTATCGTAAGCGGCATCTGTATTTTTTTCGATATCTGCATGTGCCAAAGCGCCTTCAGCCGCCAGAAACAAATCAAGGATTTTAGTTCGGCTGGCGGTAACGCTGAGTCCGTTGCGTTTTAAAATATCGGCGTGCTGTATCATGTGTTTTAGTTAGGGTTGTTGCTAAAGCCGGTCATAAATCTTTTTGGCGCTACCGTTTCTTTCATCAGTCCTTTGATGTCGACCATCAGCTTTTGTATTTCATCTTCTTTTAAACCATCATAGATGCCGCGAACCCTGCGGTATTTATCTACCAATGCAAAAAATTGGGTATGAATAAACTCGTCTTCGATGCGTTGCAAACTATCGGGTTTCCCGTTGTCGATCATATAACCCAGGCGGGCCATGTCGTACAACTTTTTTTTATCGCCAGTCAGAAACAACCAGTTTTTATTGTTTACGTTTATATTTTCGCTGCCCTGCAATCCACTTAACTTATAAGTGCCATCTTCATTGCGCACCAAGGTACTGGTGAGCATTTTGCGTTCGTAATCCTTCATCAGGGGTATGCTGTCAATCTCTGGCATACAGGTATGCGACAGGATCATGAAATTGGGTTGGTCTTTGTACAGATCATACAGCCTGCGCATATTGGCATTCATTTTTGGACAAATACCCTGGCAGGTTGTAAAAAAGTACTCTGCTACATACACTTTATCGTCGGTATCTCTGTTGCTCACTACACGACCGTTTTGGTCTGTAAACTTAAATTCAGGTACCTCTGGGTTGATCACTGCCAATTTGGAGGCGCTAAAATCATAATCCCTGAATATAAAAAAGTAAAACACGCCCAATAAAACAGCAAAAAATCCGATGTACACCCACCACTTGTTTTTCTTCATCTCTTAGCTTGATTTTACTGCAAAATTACGTTGAACCGTGCAGTGGATAAAATAATAGATTGTTTTGATTTGTTAAAACTTGCAACATTATTGCAAAAATATTACCTTTGCAGACTATTATGAATTTAAAAGTGAACTGGGACGGACTAGGAATCATCAGCTCTTTGTTGTGCGCTGTGCACTGTGCATTGTTGCCGGTACTGCTCACTAGTTTACCATTGTTCGGCGTTAACATCATTCATAATTTATTGTTTGAGTGGGGCATGATTGCCATTGCTGCGGCAGTGGGTGCATATTCACTCTACCACGGTTTTATCAAACACCACCAACAATGGACGCCGGCCATTCTTTTTGCTGTTGGTATTTTTTTCCTCATTGCCAAACAACTTTTTCATCAATACCAATTATGGTTGTTGATTCCTGCAGTCATCCTCATCGTTACTGCTCATTATCAAAACTACCGCCTTTGCCATTTGAGCAAATGCAGTTCTCCTCACCACAAACACTAAGGATTGAAAGCGCAAATAGTTCGCAACGCTTTGTAAATATTTTTACAGAACGCTTGTTCAACTCAAACGATTTGTTATCTTGGATACATAAACATCTTTATATGAAATGTGTACTCGTATCGTTTTGTTTGCTATGCAGTTTTGTAGTGGCGGCACAGAACAAGGCTTCTAAAGACATTCTTCAAGTTTTATCGGTTCAAAACAAAGCATGGAACGAAGGTGATCTTGTTACATTTATGGACAGCTATTGGAAGTCAGATTCACTGATGTTCATTGGTAAAACAGGCGTAACCTATGGATGGCAAAACACCCTAGACAATTACAAGAAGGGATACCCAGACACCGCTGCTATGGGCAAATTAAAATTTGATATCTTGCACGTACAAAAACTCAGCAAACAATATTACAGTGTGGTGGGCAAATGGTTTTTAACCAGGAGTATTGGCAATGTGGGCGGGCATTTCACGGTGTTGTTTCAAAAAATAAAAGGCAAATGGGTGATTATTTCAGATCACAGTAGCTAACCATGTATTCCTACATAAAAACATACCATTGCTGCTGTAAACTTATTAAACAGAAAGAACAGCACACTCTTTGTTTTTCTAACTGCAACATTTCACTTTTAACTTATACAGTATGAAAAGTATAAAAATTGAAATTAAATGGGCCCTCATTTTTTCGGTGATGGGATTGGTTTGGATGCTCCTCGAAAAATGGAGTGGGCTTCACGACAAATACATTGATTATCATCTGTACCTCACCAATCTATTTGCCATACCTGCTATATGGGTGATGGTATTGGCATTAAAAGACAAAAAGAAAAATTTTTACAACAATAACATTGATTACAAACAAGGCTTGATAGGTGGCATTATTCTATCACTGTTCATCGCAGCTTTGAGTCCGTTAACACAATGGATCACCAGCTTTGTAATAACGCCAGGATATTTCCCGAATGTGATCAAACGATCTGTAGAAATTGGTTATTACAAAACCACCGCAGAGGCAGCTGCCAATTTCAATTATAAAAATTATGCCATCCAGGGAGCCATAGCGGCTTTCGTGATGGGTGTGGTAACGACCGCTATCGCGATGATTTTTATTAGGACGAAAAAAGGAACTACGCCTGTGTCAGCAATTTCATAGATATACACTGGCGCGCGTGTTCCGTCAGCATCACCCGTGCCGTCCAATTCTGCCGGAGGGTGTCCGGAATTAGTATTACAAATGCTCAAGTGTGAGTAATCCATTTTCATTCGTTTAGTAATCAATATCTCTGGGATGGAAATTTTCGTTGGTTTTAGAATTGCGTTTTTCTGAAATTCGGTTGCAAACTGGCCGAATTGATAGGACACGAACCGAGGCTGTGTGATGAGTAAATGCTCCTGTTTGTTAGAAATCAGTAAAGGTTCGTTGAACTCTACGGTTAAAAGGGGAGCAATAAAGAATGAAATAAAATTAATATGAGGTATATTTAAAAAAATTATATTGGCGCATGATTTTTACGATAATCTGTAAAAAACAATATTTAAACACTTTGCTTATTTGTAAAGCAATGTTGGTAGTTGTATCAATATCTTATGCCCAAGAAGGAGCAAGATCCACCACCGATTCTTTAAAAAAAACATTAAATAATAGTTCTAATATTAACGAAAATATAAAAACCTATTTTACTATTGCCGATGCATTTATGGATGTAGATCAATATGACTCTGCACAAATTTGGTTAAATAAAATTGCTGAAACGCTGCCTACAAAGAAAGCTTCTGTAAGTAATTATTTTTTATCATGCCGGCAGGCTGAGGTATATTATTACAATGGGTTATTACGATTAGGCTTGGAAGAAAGTTATAGGTCATTGAACATTGCAAAAACGCTACATGATAGTTTACTTTTAGCTGATGCCTATAATTTTATTGGATTATTTTATATGAATCTTGACAGCAATGAAACTGCTGTTCCAAATTTTAGAAAAGGTATTGCCTTTTTAAAACAAACCCCATACCCTACACAGTACCTAGGGTTAAGCGAGCCGCATCATTTATATGGT
>JBIIPY010000100.1:0-9646 GCA_044342365.1 Ferruginibacter sp.
AACCGATCCATAACCACCATTTTCTACAACAACGGCAATGGCTATTCTTGGATTATCCTTTGGTGCAAAAGCTACAAATAAAGAGTGGTTTTTTCCATGCGGGTTTTGTGCTGTTCCTGTTTTGGCGCAATATTGATGGCCAGGTATTTTTATTGCTGTAGCTGTTCCGTAAAGGGTTACATCATTCATGCCATCATGAACTGCCTTATAGGAACTATCAGAAATATGGGTAACAATATGCTTTCGTCTATACTTGCCCATCATTGCTGTATCAGAAGGCGTTTCATTTTCTATGCTATCAACAAAATGTGGTGCATAGTAAAATCCTTTATTGGCAATGATACACATGAGATTTGCCATTTGAACTGGCGTAGCGGTCATTTTATCCTGCCCTATTCCCAAGGTTAAAACACTACAACTATTCCATCTTCTTGGCCCACCGAAAAATTTATTGTATTTACTGGTATCAGGAATACTTGCTTTGTCTTCACTTGGCAGGTCTACTTCTAAAGTTCTACCTAATCCAAATGCATTCATGTATTCTTTCCATTTCAAATAGCCTTGAATGGTATTGCCATATTTTTTATTATCGATCGCTTTTCTGAAAATATCCGAAAAATAAGAGTTACATGAATTTGCCAATGCCAACCTCAAATTAGCAGCATGGCCTGGATTCTTGTGTTCGCATCTTACATATACACCATTACATCCTCCATAACCTCCAGAACAACCAACTCCATATGATGGGGTAATCAATCCTTCGTCTAAAGCTACCAATGCACCCAATGGCTTAAATGTTGACCCTGGTGGATATTGTCCTTTAATAGCTCTATTGTACATTGGTTTAGCAGTATCTAAAACCATTCTGCCCCAATTCTTTCTTCTTTGATTTCCAGTAAGCACATTTGGATTATAAGATGGGCTAGAAACCATTGCAATTATTCCACCTGTTCTTGGATTGATAGCTACCGCACTCCCAATTTTATTTTGCAATAACTTTTCTGCTAATTGTTGAACCTCTACATCTATACTGGTGTATAAATTTTTTCCAGCAATTGCAACCGTATCAAAAAGACCATTCTCATAGGGGCCTTGTATTCTGCTTTTATTGTCTCTGATAAACCTTTTTATTCCTCTCTGTCCCATCAATACTTTCTCATAGGTTTTTTCTAAACCATTCATGCCTGCGTAATCTCCCATTTCATATCCATCCTCTTTATACTTCCTTAAATAAGTTGTATCTACTTCGGCAATATATCCCAAGAGTTGACCTGCGGTATTGTAAGGATAAGTTCTAACAGATCTTTCACTTAGTACAAATCCAGGAAACTTGTACATGTTTTCATTCAATTTGGCAAACAATTCTGGGCCCAGTAAAGGTTCGAAAATGCTGGGCTTTACACGGGTGTTTTTAAAAATAGCTTCTTTGATTCTCTTCTTATATTCAGTTGTGTCAATCCCTAACAATTGGCATAAAGCGGCTGTATCATTTCCTTTGGTTTCTGCTGGCGTAACCATTAAATCGTAACTGATAACATTTTCCAGTAATGCTCTTTTCTTTCTGTCGAAAATAATACCCCTGTCTGGGTAAACAATCTTTCTAAAAATGGCATTGTTTTCTGCTGCCAATTTATACTTGGAAGAAAAAATTTGAAGATTAATTAATTGAAATGTGATGATCAAAAAAACAGCAGCAAAAATAATTTGAATGATTCTAGCTCTGCTTTGATTAAATACGGACATAATTGGCGAATAGGTTTTTAAACCCTTAGTTAAAATTACAATTTAAGTTTATTGGTTTGTACGAAACTTGGCATTTCTACTGAATAACATTTCTGTAACAAAAATCAATAGTAGGCTTATGCCTGTAGTGGCTGTTACTTTACCCAAGAAATACACAAAATCTCCAAACTGTAACCATTCCAATAATACAAGATAGAAATGATGAATAAACGTTAAAAGAGCTACATACAAACTATAAGGTGCCCAACCCATGCTACTGATACTTGGTTCAACATAACTTTGTTCTGTAGTTTCTTGGGGAATCAAAAGGTTGAGTAAAAAAGGCTTTATATAGGCAATTAAAACACATGCTGCCGCATGAAGCCCCATCGTTCCTGTAAAATAGTCTAAGCTTAGTCCAAATGCAAAAGCTATCAGTAAATGTGGAAATCGAGGTAAATTAAAGGGTAGCCAAAGAACGAATAAAAAATATAAGTAGGGCACAATAAATTGATGCAGAGGAGGAATCTGGTTTAGAATAAAAACCTGAATTCCGATAAACAGAATAAAACGGAGTATATTTTTTATTAGGGTACTCATTGATTTTTTCCGCTGTTTTCTAAATTCAACTGTTCATTGTATCTCGTATTACCAATTACATCAACATATTGAATAGTGAAAAAATTGGTAGCAGTTTTTACTTTTAATGTATAAAAATTGGAAGATGGGTCTGCAATAATTGAAGCCACGGTACCAATTAATAAATGAGATGGGTAGTTAGCGGAGTAATTGCTTGTAACTACAGAATCGCCTTTGGTTATTTTAGAACTCTTCGATACATTCTTTAAAATTAAGTAATGAGGGTCTGAGCCATCCCACTCTATACTTCCAGCAGCATTGTCTTTTTTAAGCATTGCACTTACTTTACTATTCCTATGCAATAAGCTCATTACTTTACTGATATTGTCTGTAGATTCAACAACTACACCTACAATGCCTGATGGTCCAATTACAGACATTCCCTTTTTTATTCCTTGCAAACTACCTCTTTCTAACATAAGGTAATTGTTTTGTAAAGTGTATGTGTTGCCAATAACTTTAGCTGGTAAATAAGTGTATTTTCTTGCTCTGCCCAATGAATCTGTTAATGAAGAATCTTTTACATTAACAAAATTGCTATTAGGTATTTGAAAGTTAGCAGGTAATGCATTTCTTAATGCTGCATTTTCTAATGCAAGTATTCTGTTGGTTTCCTGTAATGAAAAATAACTTCTTAAATTACTGTATCTGCTATTTATTTTTCCGGTTACTTCATTGGTTGCTCCTGCAAAAAAAGTTTCATGTGTTTTGCTCGAAGAAGTTAATAATAGAATCGACAGTACCTGCAACAGAAGGAAACTGATCAAATTAAAGTAATGCCGTATGAATAGAAAAATATTTTTCAATGCAGCTAACTAATAAACTATCTCATGATGAAAGGAAAACGTTGGTAATTCTTCAATGCAAGCCCTGTGCCTCTAACAACACTTTTAAGCGGATCATCAGCAACATGAACTGGTAATTTTATTTTTGCGCTCAAACGCTTGTCTAGCCCACGTAATAGAGCGCCACCTCCTGTAAGATACAATCCTCTTCTATAAATATCAGCAGCCAATTCTGGAGGTGTTGTTTCTAATGCTTTTAAAATTGCTTCTTCGATTTTAAAAATACTTTTATCCAAAGCTTCTGCAATTTCTTGATAGCTAACCATGATTTGTTTAGGAATTCCAGTTACCAAATCTCTTCCATTCACTGGCATGTCTTCTGGTGGATTATCTAAATCTTTCATTGCAGCTCCAACATTTATTTTAATCTGCTCTGCAGTACGTTCACCAATTAATAAACTATGGTATCTTCTCAAAGCTTCCATAATATCTGCAGTAAATTCATCACCTGCAATACGAATACTTTGATCGCAAACAATACCTGCTAATGCAATTACAGTTATACCTGTTGTTCCTCCACCAATATCAATAATCATGTTGCCTACTGGTTCTTCCACATCTATTCCAATTCCTAATGCTGCTGCCATTGGTTCATGAATCATGTATACTTCTTTTGCACCTGCTTGCTCTGCACTATCTCTAACCGCACGTTTCTCCACTTCTGTAATAGAAGAAGGAATACAAATAACCATTCTCCAACTTGGAGGAAATAAAGGTTTTTTTGGATAGATCATTTTCATGAGCTCTCTGATCATCAACTCAGCTGCATTAAAGTCTGCAATTACTCCATCTTTTAATGGACGAACTGTTTTAATACTCTCATGCGTTTTTTCGTGCATCATCAATGCCTTCTTGCCAACTGCCAAAACCTCTTTCATATTATTGC
The DNA here is from genome assembly GCA_044342365.1 of Ferruginibacter sp. Lineage (GTDB taxonomy): Bacteria > Bacteroidota > Bacteroidia > Chitinophagales > Chitinophagaceae > Ferruginibacter. The sequence goes on from JBIIPY010000100.1 coordinate 4,093, forward strand.
GATTTAAAGCAATAATAGAAGGCTCATTTACTACCACATCATCATTGTGAATAATCAATGTGTTGGCTGTTCCAAGGTCCATCGCAATTTCTTGCGTAAAAAAGTTAAATAATCCCATTGTATAATAGAGTTCTTATATGTTAAGCAATAGCCACAAAGGTGCTAGAAAATAGTGGAATTAACAAGGGAATTCAAAACCAATATCGCTTCTAAAATACATTCCGTCAAAATGAATTTTTTGAAGGGCTGTTTTTGATTTATCCGCAGCTTCTGTAATACTATTTCCGTAGGAAGTTACTGCTAAAACCCTGCCACCATTTGTTAAAATTTGCTCATCCTTTAAAATTGTACCAGCGTGAAATACAATACTGTCTTTCATTTCAGCTATTTCTGCATCTATAGTAATGTGCTTGTTTTTTTCGTAATCTCCAGGGTATCCTCCACTTACTGCCATTATTGTTGCCACAAAACGTGGGTCGAAAGAAATATTGGCGTCTTCGAGGGTTCCATTGTCCATTGCAGCAAATAAAGCCACTAGATCGGTTTCTAATCTTGGTAAAATTACTTCGGTTTCAGGGTCACCCAATCTGCAGTTATATTCTATAACATAGGGGGTTCCATCTACATTCATCAAGCCAAAAAATACGATTCCATGGTAAACCAAGTTTTCATCAGAAAGCCCTTTAATGGTAGGTTTTATAATGGTTTCCTCAACTTTTTTCATGAACAATTCATCCATGAAAGGCACTGGACTTACGCAGCCCATTCCTCCTGTATTCAGCCCTGTATCGCCTTCTCCTATTCGTTTGTAGTCTTTAGCATGCCCAATAATATGGTAATCTGAACCATTGGTAAGTGCAAATACACTTACTTCGATTCCCTTTAAAAACTCCTCAATCACCACTTTTTCGCTGGCTGCACCAAATTGTTTTCCTTGAATCATATCAGAAAAACTGGCCAATGCCATTTCGGTGGTTGTGGCAATTACTACCCCTTTTCCTGCGGCCAACCCATCTGCTTTCAAAACCACTGGTAATGAGTGATGCTGGATATAAGCTTTCCCTTCTTCGAAATTGGCTGCTGTAAATTCGGCATACCCGGCAGTAGGAATGCCATGTCTTTGCATGAATTGCTTGCTAAAAGCCTTGCTGCCTTCTAATTGTGCAGCTTTTGCAGATGGCCCAACTACAATAATGTGTTGTAGATCAGGGTCTGCCTGAAAAAAATCATAAATACCTTTTACCAGAGGCTCTTCCGGTCCTACAACCAGCATATCAATTTGATTTGCTGAACAACTGCCTTTAATCCCTTCAAAATCAGTTACAGCAATGGGTAAATTAGTTCCAAATGCAGCTGTACCAGCGTTTCCTGGGGCAATAAATAATTGGTCGCAATGATGACTTTGTACCATTTTCCATGCCAAAGCATGTTCTCTACCTCCCGAACCAAGTAATAAAATATTCATGAATTGTAAATTGGATGCGAAAATAACCCTTGCTTTTCACTTTTATCACTATTTTGGGTGATTAACGTAAATGATTGCTATGAATGAGAAGTCAGTTTCTACAGCACATCCAAAAGGGCTGTATGTTTTGTTCGCAACAGAAATGTGGGAAAGGTTCAACTACTATGGCATGCGAGCCATTTTGGTGCTTTTTATGACAAAAGCATTGCTTTTCGATAAAGTATTTGCATCAAACCTTTATGGATCCTACACTGGATTGGTTTATTTAACGCCTCTTTTAGGAGGATACATTGCCGACAGGTATTGGGGTAATAAAAGATCAATTATTGCTGGCGGATTAATTATGGCCATTGGAGAATTCATTCTTTTTTTCTGTGGATCACTTTATAGTACAAATCCTGAATTATCTTCTTGGCTATTCTTTTCTGGCCTTGGTTTTATGATTGCGGGGAATGGTTTTTTTAAAGCAAATATTGCATCATTAGTAGGTCAGCTATATCCAAAAGGAGATAAAAGAATCGATTCGGCGTATACCATTTTTTACATGGGAATAAATGTTGGTGGGGCTATTGGCCCTTTGGTTTGCGGTTTGGTGGGAGATACTGGAAATCCTGCTGATTTTAAATGGGCATTCTTAGCAGGGGGAATTGCTATGCTGATAGGGGTAATTGTATTAGCCATTTTTCATAATAAATATATTGTGGATGATAAAGGAGAAACAGTTGGATTAACCCCGATTGGAGCAACAAAAAAAGCATTGCAGCCAATTGTAATGGTTGTAGGTTTATTGGCATTTTCTTTTTTAACCATCGGCCTTATTTATACTGATGCGAAAATTTTTAGTTACTTATTTTATTTATTAATTGCTTGTATTTTATTAATAGCATTTATTGTTTTTTCCGATAAAAAACTTAGTTCGATAGAAAAGAAAAAGATAGGCGTTATTTTTATCGTTTCCTTTTTTGTAATCTTTTTTTGGAGTGCTTTTGAACAAGCAGGTGCATCTCTTACCTTTTTTGCTGAAGAACAAACTCAACGCGATTTAGGTGTGTTTGTAGTTCCAACTAGTTTTTTTCAATCATTGAATTCCATTTTTGTTGTTGCATTAGCGCCAGTGTTTGCTTGGCTTTGGGTAAAGCTTGGAAAAAGAGAACCAGCTTCTCCAACTAAAATGGCACTTGGATTATTTTTATTAGCAATGGGTTATTTGTGGATTGCATTCGGTGTTAAAGATGTGCAGCCAGGTATTAAAGTAAGCATGATCTGGTTAACTGGAATGTATTGTATGCAAACATGTGGCGAACTTTGCTTATCTCCAATTGGTTTATCTTTAGTAAATAAATTGGCGCCATTAAAATTTGCTTCCTTATTAATGGCGGTTTGGTATACTGCCAATGCATTTGCCAATAAATTGGCAGGTGTGTTGAGTGCATTGTATCCCGACGGAAAAACAACTTATATCATTGGATTGCCCATCAATAATTTATATGAGTATTTCATGATGTTTGTGGTAATGGCAGGAATTGCTTCTATTATTTTGTTTATCATTTCTACCAAGCTTAAAAAAATGATGGAATAATTAATCTTTAAAATTTTCAAAATGTCTGATCAAAAAAAAGTTTTTAAACCATTTGTTGCTCCCGAAAGCAATATGGCTGAGCTTACTGTAAAGTCTATTTTATTGGGAAGTTTATTCGGCGTAATTTTTGGAGCAGCTACTGTTTATTTAGCACTCAAAGCTGGTTTAACAGTTTCGGCTTCAATTCCAATTGCAGTAATTGCAATTACTTTGGGAAGAAAGTTTTTTAAAACCACCATTTTAGAAAACAATATCATTCAAACTACTGGTTCTGCAGGAGAAAGTATTGCTGCAGGTGTTGCATTTACATTGCCAGGATTTTTGTTTTTATCCTCTCCTAGTAGTGCTGAGTACTTTAATTACCTTACTATTTTGATTCTCGCAATTATTGGAGGTATTTTGGGCACATTGTTGATGATTCCATTGCGCAAAGCATTAATTGTAAATGAGCATGATAATCTTCCTTACCCGGAAGGAACAGCATGTGGTGATGTTTTAAAAGCAGGAGAGAAGGGCGGCGATTTTGCAAAAACTGCTTTCTGGGGATTGGGTGTTGCATTTACGTATGCAATACTTCAAAAGATTTTGCATGTAATTGCTGAAACACCATTTTATGCAACAAAGCAGATCAATAAATTTTTTCCTTCTGCTAAAATAAGTGGTGAGATCACACCGGAATACATGGGAGTTGGTTATATCATCGGACCCAAAATAGCTGGTGTATTGGTAGCTGGTAGTGTTTTAAGTTGGTTGGTATTTATTCCATTGCTATCTACATTGGTTCCGGGTGATGTAATTGCAATGCAATTAATCAAACTGGGATATTTAGTGGACATTGCCAAAGCTGGGGGCAAAGGAGGATGGGATCCTGTTACACATCAATTTGCTGATTATTCTGCAGCCATCTATTATGCCTATATCCGACAGGTAGGGGCTGGTGCTGTAACAGCAGGAGGAATTATTACATTAATAAAAACCATTCCAACCATTGTGAAATCTATTAAAGGAAGTTTCGCTTCTTTGAAAAATAACAATGAGCCAGGGGCTGCTGCTGTTTTAAGAACGGAGAAAGACCTTAGTTTAAAAGTAGTTGGAATTGGAAGTTTAGCATTGATTGCATTGATCGCCATACTTCCACAAGTGCCAGGAGATAGTTTTATTCAGAAATTATTGATTGGTGTATTGGTGATTTTATTTGGAGCATTATTTGTTACAGTGTCTTCTAGAATTGTTGGTTTAATTGGTTCTTCTAATAATCCTATTAGCGGCATGACCATTGCAACAGTTATGGGCACCAGTTTAATATTTTTGAGCGTAGGCTGGACAGGTCAGGCATTTGAGCCATTGGTTTTGGTTGTGGGTGGAATGATTTGTATTGCTGCTGCCAATGCTGGAGCTACATCGCAGGATTTGAAAAGCGGATACATTGTAGGAGCAACACCAAGAAATCAGCAAATTGCATTATTTGTTGGGGCAATTGTTTCTTCTATAGTAATTGGATTAACGGTTAAATTCTTGGATCGTCCAACAACTGAAATGGTGCAGCAAGGTATAAATCATGCAATTGGTTCTGATAAATATCCAGCACCACAAGCAACGTTGATGGCTACTCTGATCAAAGGAATTCTTTCTCAGAACCTCGATTGGCAATATGTTGTAGTAGGCATATTCTTAGCCATCACCATGGAATTGTGTGGAATAAAATCATTGAGTTTTGCGATTGGTGTATACCTGCCTTTGGCTACCACTTTGCCAATTTTTATTGGCGGTGCAATCCGTGGATTGGTTGAATCAAAACAAAAGAAAGAAAACACCCAACTCAATGCAGAAGAAGAGGAATTAGGTAAGGGTAATCTTTTTGCAACTGGCTTGGTAGCAGGAGGTGCAGTTGCCGGAGTTGTTATTGCCTTTTTAGCTGGGTCTGATTTTGGGGAGAAATTTTTAACTGCGGTGAGTCTAGAATCGAGTATCGAAGGAGCTTTATCTCATGGAGGTTATTTTTTACTCGGAACTGCATTGTTTGCGGTTATGGGAACTATCTTGTATAAGGTTGCTATAAAGAAATAACAGGATTAGTTGGATTTATATTATTACTAAGCTTCAAAAAAGTCTGGGTACGCCCAGACTTTTTTGTTAAGTATATGTATCTTAATTAAACTTTTCACATAAAATCTTGTCCAATATTAAAATTTGGAGCTATGCAATTCAAAAGAATATATAAATCTCTACTCGTAGCAGCTGGATTAACTGTTTTTAGCTCTTTTACCGACAGCTCATTTGTAATTAATTCGAATGGAGTTAAAATGCCCTATAAAAAGTATGGCTATTCCGAAAGGCAGGCAGCAGCTCGTTTATTAGATCGATTTACTTTTGGCGCCAAACCCGGGCAAATAGATGAAGTACTAAAAATTGGGATTGATCAATGGATGGAAGAACAGCTTGATGGAAAATTGCCTGATGCAGATGTAGAACAAAGGCTAAGCGCTTATCAAACACTGGCTTTGGATAAT
>JBIIPY010000027.1:0-30632 GCA_044342365.1 Ferruginibacter sp.
AAACTCAACAGCAGCATTTACCAGGCCATCAGCAAACAGTATGTGTTGGGTTTTGATGCTTCATCAGGAAAAGCATTGTATCTCTATGATTACATTGCAGATCCCAACAAACAACAGAATAAAATAACAGATACCATTCAACCCAATCAGGCTGCCTTGCTCCAGCAAATGAAAGGATTTCTACAAACAGCCACTGAGCATTACAAACGTAAAACCGTTCGTCAATAAGCAGCGGAGCTATGAGTGTAGGTTTAACTCACTCCACTCCCATTATCTACCACTTCATTGGGCTGCACAAATTTTAATTTCCCGGCTGCATCTTCTGCCATTAAAATCATTCCATTGCTTTCTATGCCGCGCATTTTTCTTGGAGCTAGGTTGGTTACTACCGTTACTTGTTTGCCAATAATATCTACTGCATCAAAATGCATGGCAATGCCGCTTACAATGGTTCTGGTTTCAAAACCAAGATCTACTTGTAGCTTCAACAATTTATCGGCCTTCTCTACTTTTTCGGCCGCTACAATAGTGCCTACTCTTAAATCTATTTTGGCAAAATCATCAAACTGTATTTCAGGTTTCACAGGCGTAAATGTTTTTTCGGGTTCATCAGAAACTGCTTCTACAATAGGCTTCACCAATCCAGCTTTTAATTTTCCTACCTGCGCAGTAATTTCTGTATCCTCTATTTTTCTAAACAATAATTGTGGTTCTCGTAAGCTATAACCTACACTCAGTAATTTGAGTGATCCAGCATTTTCCCAATCCAACATTTTTTCTACCACTTTCATCATGCCCAGCATTTTTTTAGCAGTAGTTGGTAAAAAAGGATTGATCAAAATGGCCAGGTTGGCCGTGAGTTGCAAGCAGAGATGCATACAATTGTCTATCAATTCCTGTGCAGATGGATCTGTTGCCAACTGCCGTGCTACAATCCAAGGTTCTTTTTCCTGCATGTATTTGTTGCCCTTTCTGCTAAGATCAATCACTTCATACAATGCATCTCTGAATTTAAATTCTTCGATGAGTGCTGCTACTTTTTTTGCAGCTGCTGCAATATCGCCCATCAAATTTTTATCCGTTTCATCCATTCTTGCTTCGTGCCACTTCGGCACTTTGCCACCGCACAATTTGTGCATCAACACCCAACTGCGGTTCACAAAATTGCCGAAGATGCTTACCAGTTCGCTGTTGTTTCTATCCTGAAAATCTTTCCAGGTAAAATCATTGTCTTTGGTCTCCGGTGCATTTGCGCAAAGCACATAACGCAATACATCTTCGCAGCCCTCAAAATCTTTGGTATATTCATTTACCCACACGGCCCAGTTTCTGCTTGTACTCACTTTTTCGCCTTCGATGTTTAAAAATTCATTGGCAGGTACATTGTCTGGCAACACAAATCCACCATGCGCTTTTAGCATGGCCGGAAAAATAATGCAATGAAAAACGATGTTATCCTTCCCAATAAAATGTACCAATTTGGTATCTTCTTGGCACCAGTAATCGGCCCAGTTATCCGTTAATTCTTTGGTAGCACTGATGTAACCGATGGGTGCATCAAACCATACATACAATACTTTCCCTTCTGCATCTGGCAGCGGTACTTTAATACCCCAGTTGCTATCGCGGGTCATGGCGCGGCTTTGCAAACCACTGTCGAGCCAGCTCTTGCATTGACCATACACATTGTTTTTCCATTCTGTATGCCCTTCGATGATCCAACTTTTTAACCAGGCTTCATAGTTCTGTAAAGGAAAATACCAATGCGTGGTTTTTTTCTTTAAGGGAATGGCATCACTCAATGCACTTCTTGGATTAATCAATTGCTCGGGCGACAAGGCACTACCACATTTTTCACATTGATCGCCATAAGCATTCGGATTGGCACAAACTGGGCAGGTACCAGTAATGTATCGGTCAGCTAAAAAAGTATTTGCTTTTTCATCAAAATATTGTTCGGTTTCTTTTTCTTCAAACAAACCGTCGTGGTATAATTTCTTAAAAAATTCTGATGCCGTTTGGTGATGAACCGGGTTTGACGTGCGGGAATAAATATCAAAAGATATGCCCATCTGTTCCATGCTCTCCTTAATAATTGCATGGTAACGATCTACCACTTGCTGCGGGGTGATGCCTTCCTTCATGGCGCGAATGGTGATGGGCACACCATGCTCATCGCTGCCGCCAATAAATTTCACGTCTCTTTTTTGCGCACGCAGGTAACGCACGTAAATGTCTGCAGGCAAATAACAGCCAGCCAGGTGACCAATATGAACCGGGCCATTGGCATAAGGCAGGGCCGCAGTTACTAAATATCTTTTAGGATCTTGTATCATATAATTGTTTGCCAGCAGCAGCAACTTTGTGCAACATTGTTGTGTCACTCCCTTGTACTGCATACCATTGTGGCGCAAATTTACCGCAATCCTTGGCAACAATCAAAAAAGGCTATTCGGTGGTTTTTACAATTGGTTGCCGCAAACCTTGTACTTTTATTAAAATATTTTGATTCATCAAGAATACATGAAAAGAAAAACATTCCTCAGCTCCGTATTTACAACTGGCGCCGCGTTACAGGCCATCGCTATGGACCAACGGGTAGAGGAAGATGCCCATCAAAAAATTCAGATCCCAGCTTATTTACAACCAGGCGATATCATTGGTATCACCAGCCCCGCCGGCTACATCACGGTTGCTGAAATTGAGCCAGCAGTAGAAAGATTACAAGCTTGGGGCTATAAGGTGATGATGGGCGCTACCATCGGTAAACGAGATTTTACCTTCGGAGGAACAGATGCAGAACGGGCAGCAGATTTACAAGCTCTTATCAATCACCAAGAAGTAAAGGCCATTCTTTGTGCCAGAGGCGGCTATGGCTTGGTGCGCATTATAGACCAGATAGACGGCAAACCACTCAAAAAACATCCGAAATGGATCATTGGTTTTAGCGATGTTACAGTGCTGCACAATCACCTGCATCAACAAGTGGGCATCGCCAGCATTCATTCTAAAATGTGCAACAGTTTCCCTGATAAATGGGAGGAGGCAGATGCATTGCAGCAGCAAACCATTCAAAGTATTGGGGATTGCCTTAGTGGAAAAAAAATGTGGTACGATGCTCCTCACAACAGCGCCAACAAAACGGGTAAATCAAAAGGTTTGCTGGTAGGTGGCAATCTACGAACCATCGAAACATTAGCGGGCACCAAAAGCGACCTAGAAACCAATGGAAAAATTTTGTTTGTAGAAGATACCGGAGAATACCTATATAGCATCGACAGAATGTTTTGGAACCTGAAGCGCAGCGGAAAACTGAGCAAATTAAGCGGACTCATCATTGGCGGCTTCAAAATAAAAAAAGATGACGCCGGTGAAGCATTTGGAAAAACACTGGAAGAAATTGTGTTGGAAAAAGTAAAGGAATACAACTATCCTGTTTGCTTCGACTTTCCTGTTGGTCATCAGAAAAACAACATGGCTTTAAAATGTGGCGTTGTTTATGATTTTACCGTAAGCACAGAAAAAACTATCTTACTCCAAATTTAAATACATCAAATGACAATTCCTGCATACCTTAAAAAGGGCGATACCATCGGCATTACCTGCCCTGCTGGCTATATGTCTGCCGATAAAGCACAGACCTGTATTGAAACCCTGCAACAATGGGGCTACCAAGTAATGGTGGGTAAAACATTGGGTAGTGCTTCTACCAACTATTTCAGTGGCACCGATCAAGAGAGAGCAGATGAATTACAAGCCATGTTGGATGACCCCACCATCAACGCCATTTTATTTGGCAGAGGTGGTTATGGCATGGGGCGCATCTTACCCATGTTGAATTTTAAATTGTTTAAAAAACATCCAAAATGGTTGATCGGCTTCAGCGATATAACGGTGATGCATACCCATTTGTTTTCAAACTTAAAAATAGCGTCGTTGCATGCCCCAATGGCAGCTGCTTTTAACAACGGTGGCAACAGCAACAAGTATATTGGCTCCATCAAAAAAGCATTGAAAGGGAACAAAATGAACTACACTGCAGTACCACACCCCTTCAATAAATTTGGATCTGCAACGGGTAAACTCATTGGCGGGAACCTGGCCTTGCTAACACATGTGATTGGCACGCTTTCAGACTACAATACCAAAAACTGCATCTTGTTCATTGAAGATATTGGCGAATATCTTTACAGCATAGACAGGATGCTGCATCAATTAAAAGCTGCTGGTAAAATGGACAAAATAAGCGGATTGATTTTTGGCGGATTTACCGACATGAAAGACAGCGAAAGGCCTTTTGGAAAAACCATAGAAGAGATTTTACAGGAAATAAGTGCAGACTTGAATATTCCGGTTTGCCTGCAATTTCCGGTAAGTCATGACAATGAGAATGTAGCACTTAAGATTGGGGTTGAATGCAATTTGATTGTTGGCGCCAAAAAAGTAACCCTGAAAGAACTATAGTTTCATCAGAGAATCGATGGCGTGTTGGTAAATGGGCGATTCACTTAAATTGTTGTGGGAGCCCTCTGGTATTTTAATGAATTGATCGGTGGCTTTTAAATGTTTTTTCAGCTTTACACCCGAGCGGTAAGGCACCACCCAATCGCCGGTTCCATGAAAAATGGTAACAGGCGATTGCACCTCCGACAAAAAAGTATAAGTGGGCAGATTGTATTTGCTCATCATCGAAGCTGGATACATAAATGCATAACTTTTAAACAAAGTTGGAATGCTGTAATAAGGTGTTTCTAAAATCAATTGTTTGTTTTTTTGCAACGACGCCGCATAGGCCGCTAGGGCTGTTCCCAAACTTTTTCCATAAACAATAATGCTGTCTGCACCATAGCGGAGCGTGGCCATTTTTTGAACCTCATATGCAATGGTATACAATTTCTTTTCTGTAAGTTCACCGGTGCTTTTTCCATACCCCGGATAATCGGGCATCCATACTTCATAACCATGGCGGGTAAAGGCATTTACAAACTTTGCATAGTGTTCTACATTTTTTTTATTGCCATGAAAATAAAGCACCACACCACGCCTCAATGAGTCTTTTGGAAAAAACTGGATCATATCAACAGTATCCGTTTTATTAAATGGAATTTGTAATTCGTTGAAGGGTTCGGAAAAATTGAATGCGTAACTGCTGTTCAATTTTTGCGGATGAAACAATATTTGTTCTTGCAGGTAATACAAAGCAATACCAACCGTACAATAAATAAGGATAAATAATTTTGCCCTACGAATCCACTTTTGCCCGGGAGTTGCCTTGGGTTTCAATTTTTGGTCGTTTGCTGTATTCATGAAAATGATGGTTGGCTATGCCGTTTCAATACTGCAATATACTTCTGATAAAGTTATGGTACTCATTAAAAGAAGGCAGGTTGTTGTGACCACCACCTTCAATGCGAATCAAGGTAATTTTTCTGGGATTGATGTCCTGTAGTTTTTCGCTGTTGCTGATGGGAATTAAAAAATCTTTGGTGCCGTGTAAAATATAAGTGTGGCAGTTTACATGCCGTATCCATTTATCTGTTCTTAGCTGGTATCGAAGCAACAAGCGTACTGGCAAGATTGGTAAAAAACGTTCGATCACTTTTTTAAAACTATAATAAGGTGCATCCAATATTAAATACCTGGGTTTGTTGTCGCTCGCAATTTTTGCGGCAAAACCACTGCCGAGGCTACGCCCATATACCACAATATGATGTTCGGTATACTGCACTGCCAGTGTATCATACACAAACTGCATATCACTCAGCATATCGTGTTCGCTTCGTTTACCGGTACTTTTTCCAAAACCCCTGTAATCTACCAACACTACATCGTACTCATATCGCAAAAAATCTTTTGCATACTTTGCCCATCCTTTGATGCTGCGAGAGTTTCCGTGAAAATACAGCACCAGCCCCAAAGGTTTGGTAACCGTAAAATGCAATCCATTGATACGGACGCCCGGGGCAACATCAAAAAAAAGTTCTTCGAATGGAGAATCGTATTTGTATTTAAAATCGGCTTTTAATTTTTCGGGCTTGAATATAAAACGATCTTGCACCAAGTAAACAATGGCAATTAATGCAACATAGCCGATAACAATATAGAGGAAAGTACTATTCAAATTGAGTGAAAGAAGTGTTGTTGATTAACAACTTCTCGTTTAAAGATAAGCGTTCGGTTTTAGTAATGCCCAATCGATTGTCCTTTTTTCCATCCATCCATACCGCCGGCAAGGTTTATCAGATTGGAGTAATTGAACCTTGCTTCTAGCCGTTGAATGACCAGCATGCTTCTAATGCCCTTTTCACAATAAATAATTACCGGGATATGCTTGGGAATCTGGTGTAAGTTTTCAAACACACTATTCATAGGAATCAATGTGCCGCCAATATTAAATGTGTCGTGTTCCCATGGCTCTCGCACATCTATCAGTACGAGTTCATCTTCTTCCTCCAGTTTTTGCTGCAGTATTGCAGCGGTAATCGTTTGCATAAATATACCTCCCTATAAAGTGGAGAAAGCAGTTTTTTTTACAACCAGTTTTCAACCGACATGCTTCTTATTCATCTTCATTGAAATAGATGCGGTTCAGTTTTAGCTTACTCACCGGTGCCACCACCAATGGGAATTTTTCAACAGCTACATTGCTTTGCTCCAGTCCGAAACTTCTTTCCTCACTCACACTCAATTCCTTCAACCAGAAATAAAGTTTCATCACTACTTCTTCGAAGAAAGGCAATTCATTGTCTTGACTCAGGAATTTCTCCATCACCACAAATTTAAAATCACCTACCATGTTGTTTCGTTGCTGACTTTCGTATCTGCTGGTAATATTTACTTCGCGGTTTGCCACAAGATCTTCTACTACTTTTTTAAACATCAGGTTTAAACGAGGGGCAATTCTAAAGCCCAATCTAAATTCTACTCTGATGATATCGTTGGGAATAATGTGCTCTACATTGTACTCACAAGTGTAAGGATCATCCAGCGTATCTACGTGTACAAACCAATAGATATCGGCTCTTTTGGGCATACCACTCAATATGCTGTACATGATCTTGTGCTCAATTTCTTTGGGGTTATTGGCACTGGTTAGATACACCAGATGGGTGGCATGCTTAGGAACAGAGTTATCGTTGCTCAACTCTTCTAACTTAGGAACGTACTCTTCTACTCTTACAAATTCTACGTAACGGTTTTTAATTTTCCTTGCACGATACCAAACGTACATCACGGCAAACAACACACCACCAATCATTAGAGTAATGTAACCGCCGTGTGTAAACTTATCCATCAACGCCACCAAGTAGGAAATTTCTACAATGAGGTACGATATTAGAAAAACGTAAATAAATATAGGTTTCACTCTATGCAGTACCATGTAATTGGCAAACAACAGGGTGGTCATCGTCATGGTGGTGATAATGGCCAATCCATAAGCAGCTTCCATTTTAGAAGACTCTCTGAAATACAATATTACACCTACACAACCCACATAAAGCAACAAATTTAAGCCAGGTATAAAAATCTGCCCTTTTGCCTCACTTGGGTACTTGATACTCATTTTTGGCCAAAGATTGAGTCGTATCGCCTCGCTAATGAGGGTGAATGAACCAGAAACCATGGCTTGACTGGCGATGATGGCAGCAGAAGTGGCAATGATCACACCGGGTACAATAAACCATTCTGGCATGAGGTCATAAAAAGCGTTGATGCCCAAAGAACTGCGGGTAGCATTATCCATCATTTGTCCGGTGTGGTGTTTCAACAAACTTGCACCCTGACCAAAATAATTAATCAATAAACAAGCTTTTACAAAAACCCAGGAGATACGGATATTGCCTCTGCCGCAATGACCCAAATCGCTGTACAATGCTTCTGCACCGGTAGTACAAAGAAAAACGGCTCCAAGCAACCAGAAACCTTCATCGTAATTAAACAAAAAATGTATCCCGTAGTAAGGATTGAGTGCATTAAATATGCCCAGATCGTCGGTCATGTGAATCACTCCAAGTACAGCCAGCATCACAAACCAGGCACTCATTAAAGGGCCAAACAATTTTCCAATAGAGGAGGTTCCAAATTGTTGTGCAAAAAAGAACACACTAATAATGCCGAGTACAATGTACACTACAGTATTGCTGCTGATATCTTTGAAGTTTTCGAGTTCTTTTAATCCTTCAATAGCAGAAGTGATGGAGATAGGTGGGGTAATGATACCATCAGCCAGCAATGCTGCACCACCAATCATGGCAGGAATTACCAGCCATTTTTTTCGCCTACGCACCAATGCAAAAAGGGAGAAAATTCCCCCTTCACCTTTGTTATCGGCACGCAACACGAGTATAACATACTTGATGGTTGTTTGCAAGGTGATCGTCCAGATAATCAGGGAAAGGGTACCTAAAATAAGCTCCCTGCTAATGATTCTGTCTTTGATAATAGAGTTAAAAACGTAAAGCGGTGAGGTTCCGATGTCTCCGTAAATAATACCTAGTGCAATTAATAAACCTGCAGCTGAAACTTTGTTGATATGCTTTCCCACAAATAAGATTTTTCTGTTAGTGGCTAGCAAAAAACTTGCTCCCACAACACAAATGTAAAATGAAAAATATTATTCTATTCAATTGTTTTATTATCATTTTTTTTCTGAGTAACGCAACATTTTTTAAGTAATAACTTGTAACGGTTTACTTAAATCGAATCTGTATGAATTATATTATGGCGTTTTGGGAATTACCTGTAATTCTTCCCAGAGAGTAGAACCATCTTTGGCCCGAATAAATTCCATCTGATCACTGGCCAAGATCACAATTTCTGCGGTGGTATAAACGGTGCATTCGTCTAACAAATGTCCACCAATAGTGCGGCCGGTAGCGTCGCTCACGCTGATGTGAAGGTGGCTTCCATTCACCGAAATGGTTCCCGTTACACTTATAATTTCAAAATGACCTGTATCTTTTTCCCCTGTTTCCTGGTTGGCAAAACGAATATGGTATTGGGTTAAACTCCCCACCACGGTTGATATCCAACCCGCTTTGATGTTTTTTTCTTTTACAAAATTGTTGATTTCTTTTTTCAGGTCCTGGCCAGGCTTGAGCCGAAAAGCGAACGCAGTTGGAGAATTCATGGTGGGAGCAGTATTACAGGCGTGAATAAAAAATAAACAGCTGGAAATAATAAAAGTCACAAAAAATGGATCGATGAAACGAATTTTCATCCTTCAAAAATAACGAGAAGCACATCAAACCGATGATTCTTTTTGCTTGTTTCTGATCATCGACAAGGAAAACCAGCCCAGTATAATTATAATGAACCCCATTGCAACCCATAAAAAAATTGGGGATGACCAGAATGGTTCCGTAGCTTTTGTAGTGACAGTTTCCAGCAAAACCGCTTCCCCCGCAGTAGCTATAAAAAAAGAATCGGTTGAAGCTGGTACGAATGCAGCAATATCATATTGAGGAGCGGGTACATTTTTATTGCCATACTGCAGCCAATAATTGCCAGGTTTGTTTACCCTCACCAACAATTCATAACCAAAACCCCCGAGCTTTACCGCTAAAATAGGCAATGCATCATTGTCGTTGTTTTGAATACTGATTCTGAAAGAGGTTGCAAATACTTCGTTGTTGAAAAACAACAAGCTGTTGCTACTGCTTAATTCGGCAGCAGTTAATACACTGAAAATGTATTGTTGTTGTCCATTGTTGTTGCTACTATCTGTTACGTATTCTATGGTAAAAGATCTTTTAAAAGCTTCTGTTTCTGCTATCTCAAAAAGGAATGCGCTCACCGGTAGTTTTTGTGGTAACCTCAGATCGATGATGGTATTTTTATTTTGCTGGCTGATGGTTTGCTGAATGCCACTGCTATAAAATTCTGGAAAGCCACTAGCTGCTTGTTGAAATTGAACAGTAGCCGTTTTTAACAAAGGATCCGTTGCACTGGGCACTTTTAATCGCAGCAGCCTGTACCCAACCCTCGGAAAGTTGAGTGTGCTGTAGGCAAAGTTTGTTTCTGGGTTACTGATGGCCACCAAGCGATAATCGTTTAAAACTGTAAACCATGACGTACCATTATCACTTCCTTCTAGGGTTACCGGGAAATCAAAATTTCGAATGCCAAAATCTAGTTGAATGCGGGAAACGATACTATCTGCTGGCACTTGGAAGCTGTAAAAATAAGCACCCTCTGCAAATGACTGGTTCAATATTGGCAATGCCCATTCTACTATTGTGGGTGTTTGTTTCAAAGAACGCACAACGTAGGGCGCTTCTACCGTATCGCCCTGCGTTGTTTTTCCATAAACCCTAAGTTCATGAAATGGCGGTTGCAACTGCGTATAAATATCATTGGGCAAAACAATACTGTTCCATGAATCACGAAGTTCAGGGATTGGCCTGTTGTAAATTGTTGACTGTGCAGCTGCAGCAAAACTGCCCAACAAACAACAGCACAATATTAATTTAGGGAGTTTTGTTTGCAGTATCATCATTGGTGATCAGGTGTTTGTATTTATTGTATAAAAATGAAACGATGAGCAACAAAAAGCCCAACGAAACGAAGGCAACGGTTTTTGAAATACTGTTCAGCTCGGTGATGTCGTACACAAATAATTTGATGAGTGTACTCGCAAACAACACGATGCCAGCAATGCGCAGGTATTGTTGCTTTTTCCAGATGCCAATTCCAATTAGCAACAAAGCATACACCCCCCAAAGTATGCTCAACCCAAATTTGTACGTCTGCGTGGCACCACCAATACTTAACCAGGTAATCATTTCGCTGCTGAGCACCCACACAATAACCAGGTGAACAAACAGATAAAAGAACTGCCGTACCAAATGACGGGCTGGCTTTTGACGAATGTGTTGCCAACTTGCAAACAAAGTAAGGGCTACGAAAATATAGCAGACATAACGCATGCTTATGTAAAAAGAAGTTGTCATAGCATCATTCAAGGGTTCGATATAACTGTCTTTCAGCAGCCCTAACCGAAACAGCCCCTGTATTAAAAATAGCAGTACTGCCAAAGATGCAATACCATAAAACACATCGCCCAACAAGCTGTTCCGAATCCACTTATGATTTACATAAAGCATTACAGCAATAAACAACAATGAATAATTCAACACCCATAAGTATTGAAAGTGCAAGAGATCATCGTTCAATATCAATTGTGGCAGTTTGCCTGGCTGCATCACTTTTTTTATGCCCGATTGTAGATAAGCATTGGTACACAGGCCTTCAATTTCTAATTTGAAAGTATTGTAAAAAACAAATATCAATACACCTGGAATAAAGCCTTTCAAAAACAATTGTACTAAACTTTTATCCTCGAAAACCGGCTGCCAGTTTTTGTTGAAAAATAGCCCTGCAATGAGCAAAGATGCGAAAGCGTATACCAAACCTGTTAAGAATCCAATGTTGAAAAAAGGTGTGGGCATCAAAACATTCACATCAAAATCGGTATCATACAATCGGATGTTTGATTGAGACCAATCCTCTACCAGACTGAGGAAAGCCAACAACATCAAAACATACGCAATCTTTTCATACACTGGCACTTGTTTGGTTCTACCGATCCAGAAAAGCAAGGTAGCTTCTGATATCCATAGCAAGGTTACCCAATTGCCATTTAGTTGAACTGGAATGGCGATGGTGATAAACACCAATACAAGACCGGCTATCAAATAAAACAATTGCTTATCCGCTAATTTTTTACGGTACAATACCGCAGCTACGGCGGCATGCAACAGTGCATTGGCGAGCGTAAACAAACCCAAGTAATTTTTACCAATAGGATGATCCGTTATTAAAAAATAACCGAGGCCGTAAAAAATAAACGCATTCATTAACAACAGGAGAATATCTGCAAACTGGTACTTTTCCTTTTTTATTAACCGATAAGAAAGAAACGTGCTATAAAATTGAATAAAAAAGATCAATAGAAACAACGCCGCCACAAAAAATTGTGTGGAGGCTTCGTATTCAAAAGCAAACCAACTAAAATAAATGAGCCAGGTAAAAACAAAGGATGTGATGTACACAGCTTTCCAATATTTTTTGAAGGCGATGATGAGTATACCTGTGTTGATGATAGCCATGTATGCAAATAGAATGGCCACTCTACCCGAACCGTCGCTCAACAAAAACGGAATGGCATAACCACCTACTAAGCCTATCAATGCTATTACCGAACGATTGTAATAAATAGCTGCCACTACTGCAAAAATTGTAATCAGCAACATCAGTAAAAAGGTGGCCAGTTGCGGAAACAGGCCATACAACGAATAGGCGAGATAGGTTAACAGATACAAAATAGCAATGGCACCACTCACCAATACAGCGCTAAAGCTTTCGTATTTCGTTTTTAAACGGATGCCAAAAAACAACAATCCTACACCTACGCCATAACCCAGCAGTATGCGTGCAATTGGACTAATGAGGTTATTGTCGATGGAATATTTAGCACCGATGGCGACTCCGATCACGGTGATTAAAATACCTATTTTGTTGATGAGGTTTTCACCAATAAATTTTTCGAGGTTCGATTTTGTTGCTGGCTTCGCTGCTGGTCTATTGGGCGCTGGTTCTACTGGCTTTTCAGCTCTTGTGTTTCCAAATTGAGGAACCAGGCTTTCAAATGCCGGCCCAGGAGCGGATGGTTCTACTGCTAAAGCGATAGGTGTGGATGTGGGTATAATAGCTGTTGTTGCTGCCGGAATAACAGTTTCAGCAATCATCAGTTCCAAAATTTGGGATCGAAGATCAGCTATTTCTGTTCCGAAAGATGCCTGCGCTTTTTCCAGCTCACGGAGTCGTTCGTATAATTGCTGTAGGGTTTCGGCTGACTTAGACATAGAAGCAGTTTAGTAAAAGATATAAAAATCTAAAATAGCTATTTTAGCCATAACAAGGTTTTCCTATTCGTTAAAAAAATAATTCGGCACCAAGGATTGTGGTGATTGCCTAATTTTATAGAATATAAGAATAGGCTGCTTTTATAGGTTTTTTTAGATGCTTATTACCAATTACCAGCAGAAAAAGAACTGCGCTTTTTTATCGTTGACTTATTGATATCCCATATTTAAACCAGTATCACCCGTTACCTTAAGGGTTACACTTGCAGTGTCTTTAGAAGGATTTTGAATGACCAACGCAGTATTTTTATCTACCTTAACTTTTACAGTGGCATTTGGTGCAACTGGTTGTCCAGAATGTTTGCCACCACTAATGGGCGCCATGTAAATCTGGATGGTATTTTTTGTATCGTTTTTCAATTGTACGCGAAAGCTTCCATGTTCATTATTGCCCAATACAAAATCTTTACCGGGTTCTATGACGGTATTTGAACGAAGCGAACTGAAAACACTGCAAGACAAAAGGCAAGAACTGATTACTAAAAAGAACAAAGCATTTGATTTCATAAAAATTATTTTAGATGAGATACAAATGTCTATCTGAAGCACAAAGCAGTAGGCTCATTTTCTATTTTTTAGGAGAGATTTGGTCTCAAATGATGTTTTAGATGCTATACAGCTATGGAGTTGTGTAAATATCGTAGGCGTATCGTGCAATCATCATCAATACAACAAGCAGAAAAAATATTCGGATAAACCCATTTCCTTTTTTGATTGCCATTCGGGCGCCTAAAAAATTGCCAGCTACATTGCACACCGACATGAGGATGGCGATACCCAATAAATAACTTCCCATACGGATAAAAACAAACAATGCCGCCACATTGGTGATGCAGTTGATGAGTTTGGCATAACCGGAAGCTTGTACAAACTCAAAGCCGAGTAGCAATACAAAACCCAATACCAAAAAACTGCCCGTACCTGGTCCAAAAAATCCATCGTAAAAGCCGATGACTGTTCCTAACAAAGCCCCATAGAAATATTGTTTGTTGGGCGTAACTTTTTTAGTGTGCACTGCACCAAGGTCTTTTTTAAAATAGGTGTAAATAGCAATGACAATTAGAATGACAAGGATAACGGGTTTTAAAGCTTGTACATCGATGTGGCTCACCACTTTTGCCCCAGTAAATGCAGCGCCGCCTGCAAAAGCAGCAATCAGTAACAGTAATTTGTAATTGAATTGTATGCGCCGGCTATATTGTGCAGCGGCCATACTTGTTCCAGCCAATGAAGCAATTTTAGTAGTACCAAACAAAGTGGGCAGCGGCGTTGTAGGAAAATTGATGAGCAAACCGGGTAATTGAATGAGTCCACCACCGCCGATTACAGCATCTATAAACCCAGCCATAAATGCAAACACTGCAAGAGAAAAAAAAGTGAAGAACCCGTGCTCATTAAAAAATTGTAACCAATCCATTTATGCTGTTGAAGTTGTTTTGGTGGCAAAGGTAGGCATGCAAAAAGCATAATAAAGGAAACATTATTTATAAAATAGCAATGAATGAACGCTGCATTCGCCCATGAAAAAATA
Organism: Ferruginibacter sp.; assembly: GCA_044342365.1. Taxonomy (GTDB): domain Bacteria; phylum Bacteroidota; class Bacteroidia; order Chitinophagales; family Chitinophagaceae; genus Ferruginibacter. The sequence continues at coordinate 14,458 of JBIIPY010000027.1, forward strand.
CAGCTTCTTTATACGCCCGATTGCAGCGGATACCCCGGTGAGGGCTTTTGCTGAGCTTGCGCCGGAGTAGCAGCGAAAAGCGGGACTGCAGCCAAAGAGCAATGATGAATGCACACGTTCAAAAATTAAATACCCACTAAAAATCGCTTTTAAAAAAGTGTTGCAATTACCCAAAACACAGAGCCCCCTCCAATGAAGGAGGGGGCTTCTTACAAACAGTAATTACAAACACAACGGTGAGGTATAAACGCTATTGATTGGATAGCTACCTATAAAATTGGCCGGGCGCGATTGCCCAGCCATCAATTTTTTAATCTGGTTTTTTCCCGTCGAGGAAAGTGTTGATGCTGCTGATGTCTGCTTGGTTGTTGTCGTCAGACTTCACGGTATAGTTGCTGTAGAAACTTTCTACATCTGCAATTTGGTTGTGCATTTCCATATTGCGGCGAAGGTAGGCCGGCACCGTTTCAAACTCATTGTTCGGATCTGCTGCGTTGATGTTGAATGACAAATTACGTAGCTTCGCAATGCGTTCCGTAGCCCGGCGCCTGAGTTCTTCTGTTTCGTCCTGCATCGCAGGTTCCTCAACATTCGACATCATGATGGGCTGAGTTTGTTGTACAAGGGGCTCTTCCTCCGCCGCTTTTTGGGATTCTTTAACTACCAGCTGCATCTCAATTACAGGTTCGTCTGCCTGCACTGGTTGATGGAACGATAGTGGCTCCTCTTTCGAATTGGATTCTGGAATACTTGGCTTCTCCTCTGCATAAATTTGCATCGGTTTGGCCAGAAAGCTCCCCGACGAAAGGGATCTTCCTTTATTGCTAGCATCTTTGTTTACTGCTGAAAAATTAGAAGGTTGAACGTTGGATGAAGCTTCGTTTTCGCTTTCAGGATTCGAAGAGACGGGTGTATTTTCGGTGAAATCAATTGCAATATTATTGTTTGGTTTTGGTGCTGAAGTTATTTCAAAATACTCAGGCATATCCGCCGACTTGTTCACAATAGTATTACTAAGTATTTCTTCTACTGGATTCGCCGGTGGGCCATCTTCTCTCAACACTGGCATAAAAGAATCTGTCATTTCGGCCTCTGCTATAACTGGCTCAGATATAGGCTCAGTAGATATTTCAGTCGACGGAAGGGGTATTTCTTCACTCATGTCAAACTGCAGTGTGGGCTGCTGAATGATTGTCTGTGATGCTTTGGGCATTTTTAATTCCATCAAGATCTTGTCTGATACACTATCGGCAGCATGGCTGTTGTTTTCTTTTTTTGCAAATGGATCTTTGTGTTCAAAACCGGTTGCAATCAGCGTAATGCTGATTTCGTTGCCCAATGTGTTGTCGTAACCTAAACCAAGAATAACGTCGGTATCTTCCCCTGCCTGGCCAATCAAATAATTTTGAATAATTTCTACTTCATCCATCGTGAATTCGTGTTCTCCTTCTGATGAATTGATGTTGATCAATATCCATTTAGCGCCGCGAATGTCATTGTCGTTCAACAATGGAGAGTTCAATGCATTTTCGATGGCTGATTGTGCGCGGTTTTCACCTTGTGCAGTGGCACTTCCTAGTATAGCCACACCACCATTGCTCATCACGGTGCATACATCTGCAAAATCTACATTGATTTGTCCGGTACTGTTAATGACATCTGTAATACATTTTGCAGCAGTAGCCAACACATTGTCTGCTTTTGCAAATGCTTCTTTCATTTTTAAATTACCAAACTGGTGGCGCAATTTATCGTTGCTGATCACCAACAAAGTATCTACATGATTTTTGAGCAACATGATGCCTTCCTCCGCTTGTGCAATTCGCTTTTTGCCTTCGTATGCAAACGGAGTGGTGACGATACCCACGGTAAGGATGCCAAGGTCTTTACAAACTTTGGCAAGAATAGGTGCACCACCTGTACCGGTTCCACCACCCATGCCTGCAGTAATGAAGGCCATTTTGGTATTTACCTCCAGGATGCGTTTTATTTCCTCTAAACTTTCTTCAGTAGCCTGTCGACCGATGGTAGGGTTGGCCCCAGCACCCAAACCTTGTGTAAGGTGAGGACCAAGCTGAATTTTGTTGGGCACTTTGCTAAGGGCAATCGCCTGCGCATCTGTGTTACAAATAATAAAGTTTACGCCTTCAATATTTTGTGAAAACATATGGTTTACGGCATTGCTTCCGCCGCCACCTACACCAATAACTTTGATGATGGAGGACTGTTCTTTTGGCAAATCAAAATGAATCATGTTTGTAAGTTTGTGTGTTAGTAAGTATAATCAGTGTTGCTTGTTTGCTGTATAAAGCGAAGAATCGAACTTTGAAAAATTAGAATTTGGTATCTTCTTCTTCTTTGAACAATTCTATTAGGTTTGTTTTAAAACGGTCCATAAAACCTTGTAAGCTTTTGCGTTGTTTAATTTTAATAGGTGCCTCATCCAAAATGGCTGTTTCTTCATCTACCAACACTTCTGCTGACGTTGATTTTGGCAAAGACACTTTCGTAAAATTGGAAGCCATTTGTTTGTTCTTGTTTTCGTAATCGTTGTAACCTTTTAAAATTAAACCGATACAAGTACTGTACATAGGTTTTGCCAACTCATCAATATGCCCGCCACTGAGGTGTTCGTTCGGAAAACCAATTCTTGCATTGAGGCCGGTTACATATTCTGTTAACTGAATCAAGTGCTTTAATTGAGACCCTCCGCCGGTAAGGATGATGCCGCCATTAAGCATTCTATTGTCTAACCCAACCTGCTTTAAATGATAGGTAACAAAATCCATGATTTCACTCATTCTTGCCTGTATGATACTTGCCAAGGTTTTCACAGAAATCTCTTTGGGAGCCATACCGCGTAAACCTGGAATGGTGATGAAAGCGTTTGCCTTTGCTTCGTCGCTGAGTGCACTACCAAACTGAATTTTCATTTGTTCGGCCTGTGTTTTTAAAACACCCAAACCTGTTTTGATATCGTTGGTAATGTTTTCGCCACCAAAAGGAATAACGGCAGTGTGCTTTAAAATACCTTCATAAAAAACAGCCAGATCAGTGGTGCCACCACCAATATCTACAATAGCCACACCCGCTTCCAGATCCTGGTCGCACATTACAGCAGCTGCAGATGCTAGGGGTTGCAACACAAGGTCTTTGGTAATTAATCCAGACTTTTCAACACTGCGGTTGATGTTTCTGATGGCATTTTTATCACCTGTGATGATGTGAAAATTGGCTCCTACTTTTACACCACTGAAGCCAATAGGATTTGGAATGTTTTGAAAATTATCTACTGTAAATTCCTGCGGAATTACATCAATAATTTTATCGCCTGCTGGAATGTAAGTACGGTATTGATCTTCGATCAAGCGATCAATTTCTGACTGGGTAATTTCATTGTCGAGGTTCTGTCGCACAATATCACCCCGGGTTTGCAAACTTTTAATATGATGTCCCGCTATACCTACGTACACTTCGGTGATCACTAAATTAGGGTTGGAAGCATAACAGTTTTCGAGCGCTGTTTCAATTGCTTTAATGGTTTGGTCGATGTTCAGAACCATACCATGTTGAACCCCAATGCTGTTGGCACGGCCAAATCCCAGGATTTCGAGTTTTCCAAATTCATTTTTGCGACCAGCGATGGCAGCGATTTTTGTAGTGCCAATGTCTAAGCCTACGATAATGGGTTGTTCCTGCATCATAGTTGTGTTTTTTTTGTGTTTGATTCTGTGTGTAAGTTTGTTTGTATGTGTATTATATTGTAAAAGTTGCTTGATCTTTTTAATCGGTTCTCTTTCGGTTTTTTACTTTTTTTACTGTCATTTTTCTCCTCTAATTATTTCCCTTAGGCATCACCACTTTGGGGGTGTTGGTGCTTTTTGGTGTTGGTTTGGGTACTGTTTTTGGCAGCTGCTGCTGTGTAACTTTTGGTGTGGTTACGGGTTTTGGTGTGGCAGGCACTACAATTGGCTTTGGCGCAACTGCTGCATTGTTCATTACAGTTGGCAGATTGGTAGTTGCCGGAATAATGTCTGCCGACTCCGACGCTTCGTCTCTTTCTATCGACTGTAGAATCATAGTAGAATCAGCAGCATTTCGTTCACTGTCTTGCGTAAAACGCTGTGAAGAATCCTGCGCCAATGCCGCTGCACGTTCTGCAATCAGCTGCATAATTTGCAGGGTTCTCAAAGAATCGGCCGATACATCCGAAGCGTCTTTTATTTTAGCAACTACCTGGTCTTTGTATTGCAAATTAATGACGCTGTATTTACTCCAACCAGCTTTAGGCATTACAGTTTTATAAAACGAACGAAGCTTCTCCATCTTATTATCAATGTCTTCTCCGGTGCCAAACTGTATGATTTGCGAACCAATTTTTGGCATCATTTCAAAACTTTGCTGCGGAGTAATATCTACCTGTTCAATCATTGCCATTAAAAAACTATCGGCCTGCAACGCCATGCTGATGTATTTTATATTACTTAATAAATTGCTGTCTGCAGCAGTTAGCTGCGTTGCCCGTTCCGGAAACCCAGTAAACACAGGTAACCGGGCCGAAGCCTTTTCACTCAATGGCAATAATTTTAAACTGCTATCGATGTAAAAACTATTCCCATTAGTGGCAAACACACGGGCAATGGGTTCTCTTTCATCGATGTTAACCCTGAGTACTTCATTGTTGTCGAAAAACAATTCTGCGTTTTTGATCCACACATCTTGCTCTAAATTCTGTTCAATTACATTCAGATCAAATATATCAACGGCTTTACCTACCGGATTGGCCCCTAAATAATTTTTGATGATGACCAGCACATCTGTTTTGTCGATAAAAAAATGATTGCTCACCCCTTCAATTTCAATTTCGACCGCCGTACATTTCTTTTCGTTTTTGATGTTCACAGCTGCCACCAATAAAACCACTGTTGCCATAGCAAAGCCAAACCACAGGGTGGTAAGTAATATTTTTTTAATATTGAATTTGCTTTTGCTCATGTTATACAGACAATAATTCTTTTACAGGTTGAACCATGGTATCGATGTCACCTGCACCACAAAAAATGAGCAATGCATTTTCTTTTTCAAAATCAGCAGATGATAAATATTGCATCACTGCTTCTTTAGATTGTATCGACTTTTTATTATTGGTCATTTTATGTAGGATCAATTCACTGCTCACGCCGGGCATGGGCAATTCTCTTGCAGGATAAATGGGCAATAAGATGGTTTCGTCTGCCATGCTCAATACTTCTGCAAAGCCTTCTGCCAAGTCGTTGGTTCTGCTAAACAAATGTGGTTGAAATACCACGGTACATTTTTTACCTTCAAACAATTCCTTCGCGCTGCTAATCAATGCCCTTAATTCTTCTGGATGATGCGCATAATCATCTATAAACACCAATTGCTCATTATTAATCAGGTATTCGAATCTTCTTTTTACTCCTGTAAAATCTGCAAGAGCAGCTTTGATATCACTCAATTCTATCCCCACATGATAGGCTACCGCAATGGCTGCCAAAGCATTTTCTACATTGTGCATTCCACCCATGTTTAACGCTACGTCTTCTATGAGGAGGTTCGCAATTTTTACATCAAAAGAATAACTTCCGTTTTTGATTTGAATATTTTTTGAATGTACATCTGCTGTTTCATCCCCAGCTCCATAACTCATTTTGTCATCTGCCTTAAAATAGGCTGCACGAGCTATTCCTTTTTTGTATATCAACATTCCTTCTTCTTTGATTTTTTCTGTAAAGGCAATAAATGCATCTTGCATGGCTTCTTCTGTTCCATAAATATCCAGGTGATCGGCATCCATAGCAGTGATGATGGCAACATCGGGACTCAACTTTAAAAAACTTCTGTCATACTCATCTGCTTCTACCACACATACATCTTTTTCGCTCGACCAAAAATTAGTATCGTAATTACTAGCGATACCACCTAAAAAAGCATTACAGCCATAACCAGAATGTCTCAATACATGAGCCACCATAGCGCTGGTGGTAGTTTTGCCATGCGTGCCTGCAACACAAATATTGTAATGACCATCAGTGATCAAACCCAATACCTCACTGCGTTTCATTAGGCTGTAGGGATGATTCCTGTAATAAATCAATTCTGTATGCGTGGCTGGTATGGCAGGTGTATACACTACGATATCAGCATTTTTATCGATCAATTCAATGTTTTCTTCATAATGAATTTGCATACCCTCTTCCTCTAATTGTTTGGTAAGAGAAGTGGGTGTTTTATCGTATCCACTCACCTGCACCCCTCTGCTCAAAAAGTATCGTGCAATGGCACTCATACCAATGCCACCGATACCTAAAAAGTATACGGCTTTTACATTACCTGTTCCGGCAACGACGGTATTGGTTGGTATGATTTTTTCTTCTGACATTTCGTTAATAAAAACGCTTAATTATTTTTTTGAATCAAACTCAATATTGTTCTTGCAATCACTGTATCAGCGTCGCTTACTCCCAATGCAGCAATGTTATTTTTTAGTTGCTGTTGAAGTGCTTCATCCTTGCCCAGCGCTACTACCGATGGCACCAACTCATTTAACGCTTGGGCATCGGTAATCATGATGGCCGCATTTTTATTTACCAGATTTTTAGCATTCGCAGTCTGGTGATCTTCCGCTGCAAATGGATAAGGCACCAATACAACCGGTTTTTTTACTACTGCAATTTCTGCAACGGCCATTGCGCCACTTCGGCTGATGACCATGTCGGCAGCAGCATAAGCCATTTCCATTTTGCTGATAAAATCGCTCACATACACCCCTTCTATTCCCTTTATTCTTTTCTCCGCAATTTCTTTATAAGGTTTTCCTGTTTGCCAGATCAACTGAAGATCGTTGGTCAGGAACAAATTGAGTTGCTGATGGATGGCTTCATTGATGGCTTTTGCACCCAAACTTCCCCCGATGCTCAACACTGTTTTTTTGTTTTCATCCAAGCCAAAAAAACGAATGGCTTCTGCTCGGCTCACATTGTTGGCTGCAATGTTTTGACGAATCGGATTACCCGTAACCAATATTTTTTCTGCCGGAAAAAAGGTTTCCATCCCGTCGGTTGCGGTAAATATTTTGAAGGCTTTTTTCCCTAATAAAATATTGCTTTTACCTGCAAATGAATTGCTTTCATGAATGAAGGTGGCAATGCCTTTCCCCTGTGCATAGCGCAACACCGGAAAGCTGCTGTAACCACCTACTCCAATAACAGCAGTAGGTTTAAAGGAACGAATGATACCTGCCACCTGAAAAAAGCTTTTTACCAGTTTAAAGGGCAAGCCAATATTTTTGATCAAAGAACTTCGATTAAATCCTGCGATGTCGATTCCCACAATTTGATATCCTGCCTGTGGAACTTTTTCCATTTCCATTTTACCATTGGCACCCACAAACAAAAATGTGGTTTCAGGTACTATTTTTTTAATGGCATTGGCGATAGCGATAGCCGGAAAAATATGACCCCCCGTACCTCCACCTGCTATTATGATGCGGTTAGCAGGCGTTTGTAATTTGTTTAATGCAGTGATATCGTTTATAGTTTCCGTCATTTTTATTAAAACTCTTTTAGGCTACTCCTCCTGGGTTTTCCACAGTTTTCCCTTCTTGCTGTTCAACGTTTCTTGCTACGCTTAAAATAATTCCAATAGATAAACAAGTGAATAAAAAGCTACTTCCACCCATGCTTACGAGGGGGAGCGTAACACCCGTGTTTGGAAATAAATTTACATTCACCGCCATATTTGCCATAGCCTGTATCACCAACATAAAACTGAGCGACAAAGCTAGAAAAGCCCCAAATGCATATGGACATTTTCGATAGATCCGAATACAACGCAACAGAAAAATCAAATAGATCACAATCATGGCAGCCCCTCCCAACAATCCGTATTCTTCTATGATGATGGCATAAATAAAATCGCTGTAACTGTGCGGCAAATAATTTCTTGCCTGGCTATTGCCCGGACCTTCCCCTAAAATCCCTCCACGTGCTATCGCAATATTTGCTTGATTTATCTGATACATTTTTTCATTGTCGTCTTCCTTTTTGCTATAAGCAAAAGTTTGTATCCTGCTGATCCAGGTTGGAATACGACCAGATGATAAAACAGCGGGTAGTTTTTTGGGCTCGCCTGCTTCCTTGTCGTAATAAGAAACGGCTACAGCCACCAAGAGCAACACAGGAATAATTGCTACTACGATGGTGCCTACGATATGCTTGGTACTTACCCTTCCAATAAACATGATAATGATACTGGTGCCTCCAATTAAAATAGCGGTTGATAAATTGGCGGGTGCAATCAACAAACAAATGATGGCCACCGGAATGATGATGGGCAAAAATCCTTTTTTAAAATCTTTGATCACTAGTTGTTTGCGACTGATGGTTCTGCTGAGGTAAACAAACAAAGCCAGCTTCGCCAGATCAGATGTTTGAAAAGTCATGTTGATTACTGGCAGTTTGATCCACCTGCTACCGGCATTTAATTGCACACCAAAAAACAAGGTGTACAACAACAATGGAACAGAGATCAGGAAAATGATTTTTGCCAATCTCGAATACAGGGTATAATTGATGCGATGGGCAAAATAAATGGTCAGCATGCCTAGGATAATGAATGCGAATTGTTTGAACAAATAACTCTCATTGCTTTTGCTCATTCTATATGCGAGTGAACCGGTGCTGCTGTACACTAGCAACAGACTGGCGAGTGTGAGCAAAATAACGATGGCCCAAATTACCCGGTCGCCCTTTGTTTTTTGAACAAAACTGTCAACCCCCACTGCGCCAAAACCACGAAAGGGTGCAGTGGCAGTGCTGTCCACAGCGCCTGTTTTGCTACCGAAGTACTCCTTTAATATGTTTTTAAATGTTGACAATCTTTAAATTTCGATGTTTTAATGTGTCGCAATAGGTTAATATTCATCGGCCTATTTTATTTCTCTTTTTGAGGGCAATGTGTTGTTTACTTTGTAATTCAGCTCATTTTTTACCTACTCATTCTTTATTTTTTTTTACGATACCAGTATTCATTAAACACTGTATTATGTTTAAAGATCCTTCACTGCTTTTTTGAATTGATTGCCCCTATCTTCATAGTTTTTAAACAGATCGAAACTGGCGCAAGCTGGGCTTAACAACACCACATCACCTTTGTTAGAAAAATGGAAAGCAGCTTGTACAGCTTCCTGTGCGTTTTGGGTGTTTACCATCAGCGAAACGATGTCGCCGAAGGCTTCGTGAATTTTACGGTTGTCGGTTCCCATACAAACAATGGCTTTTACTTTTTCTTTCACCAGTTCTTTTAGCAAGCCATAGTCGTTGCCTTTGTCAACACCCCCCAAAATCAATATAACCGGATTGTTCATGCTCTCTAATGCATACCAAGCGCTGTTTACATTGGTGGCCTTGCTATCGTTTATAAAAGTTACGCCCTTCACTACGCCGGCAGGTTCCATTCTGTGTTCTAAACTTTCGAAGGTTTGTAGTGCTTCTCTGATTTTTTCTTTGCGAATGTCTACTGCTGTTGCAGCCATACTTGCAGCCATACTGTTGTATTGATTGTGTTTCCCTTTGAGTGTAAAATCATCTACACTCATTTGCATCTCTTCGCTTTTCCATTTCAAATTCATTTTTGCATTGGTTAGGTAAGCGCCTTGTGGTAGTTCTTTGCTCATAGTAATGGGTGCTAGTATTGATTGTATAGAATAGTTGTTAATATTATGAATGGTTGTTTCATCATCTAAGCAATAAATAAACACGTCGTTTGCTGTTTGATTCATGCCAATCCTGAACTTACTATTAATGTAATGCTGCAGTATGTAATCGTACCTGTCTAGATGATCTTCTGTGATATTGGTAAGCACCGCTACATCTGGCCTGAAGGTTACAATACCGTCTAACTGAAAAGAACTGATCTCTGCTACATACAGTGGCTTGGGAGCTACTGCCACTTGTTTGGCAAAAGAGAAACCTATGTTACCCACCACTGCTGCATCTAATCCTGCTGTTTTGCACATGTGAAAAATGAGCGAAGTGGTAGTTGTTTTTCCATTACTGCCAGTTACTGCAATAATTTTACTATTCCGCTTGTACCGGTAAGCCAACTCAATTTCACTGATCACTGGTATCATTTGTGCTCTCAACTTTTTCACCAGCGCCGTATTGTCTGCAATACCAGGGCTTTTCATTACTTCATCAGCCGCCAGTATTTTTTCTTCAGTGTGTTTACCTTCTTCAAACTCGATTCCATAGTGCAGCAATTCTTCTTTAAAATGATCTTTGATGATACCGCCGTCGCTTACAAAAACATCATACCCTTGCTGCTGTGCCAATATTGCAGCACCTACACCGCTTTCAGCGGCACCTAGTATGACCATTTTTTTCTTCATCATCAACTGTTTAAAATTGGTTTTTCAACAGCATTAGAACTTAACAGGTAAGAAGTTTCCACTTTTGCTTTTAAAAAAAAGGCTTTTCAATAGTATTGAGATTACAGAACATCGTTGTGCTGTGGCTCAAAAAAAGGTTTTTCAATAGCATCGCATTTTACCAAAACAATCTTTCATCGATATGAGATATTTCGAAAAAGGAAACTCAAACATACCTGTAAACCAAACTTGGTTTTTCAATTTTTTCTTACCTCAATTTGAGTGTAACGATCGCAACTGCAACACTCAAAATGGTGACTATCCAAAAGCGAACAGCAATTTTACTTTCATGGTATCCGAGTTTCTGGTAATGGTGATGCAGTGGACTCATCAAAAAGATGCGTTTGCCTTCCCCATACTTTCGTTTGGTATATTTAAAGTAACTCACTTGCAACACCACACTGAGGTTCTCTACTAAAAACACCACACAAAACATCGGTATCAATAATTCTTTTCTTACAATAATGGCCAGTGCTGCAATGATGCCTCCCAAAGCCAGACTCCCTGTATCACCCATAAACACCTGTGCCGGATAAGAATTGTACCATAGGAATCCGATACAAGCCCCCACAAATGCGGCAATAAAAATGCTCAACTCTCCCAGGTTGGGTATGTACATGATGTTGAGGTATTCTGCAAACTTGATGTTACCACTTACATAAGCGAATATGCCCAAACAAATACCAATGATGGCGCTTACCCCGGTTGCCAATCCATCTAAACCATCTGTTATATTGGCCCCGTTTGAAACCGCTGTTACAATAAAAATCACGATCAAGATGTATAAGATATAGGTATAATCTTCCCAGCTTTTGGGCAATAATTTGGCGTAATTAAATTCATGACTTTTCACAAATGGAATAGTGGTAATAACAGTTTTGGCATCTACAAATACCCTCGTTTTTCCGTCTACAATCAGGGTATCGTATTTTACATTGGCACTTGCAGATTGAACGAACTCACCACTCTTGATGACCTCTCTTTTCACCACCACACTGTCGTTGAAATACAAGGTGGCGCCTACAATAATTCCCAACACAACCTGTCCAAATATTTTAAACTTACCTGCCAATCCATCCGCATCTGATTTTTTGTAATCCACCCCCAATGCCTTCGCTTTTTTCCTCGAACTAATTTTAAGGTAATCATCAATAAACCCAATAGCGCCCAACCAAACGGTACACAATAACATCAACCAGATATACACTTTGTCTAAATTGGCCAACAACAAAGTGGGTATGATGATGGCCAATATCAAAATGATACCGCCCATGGTAGGTGTTCCTTTTTTCTGCTGTTCGCCTGCCAAACCCAAATCTCTAACGGTTTCACCCATTTGTTTTTTTTGCAGGAAGCTGATGAGTTTTTTACCATACACCGTCGTAATGATCAAAGACAATATCAATGCAAGCATTACCCTGAAACTGATGAACGCAAAGAGGCCGCTTCCAGGGAATCGGAAATCTTCTTTTGTTAACCAGTCGAATAAATGATACAACATATTTTTTATTTTGGTAGTCGGCTTTTCGCCTTTTGGATTGTGATCCTTTTATTTATCTAACAGTTCAAACATTTCAAACAATACTTGCTTGTCATCAAAATCATATTTCACGCCTTTGATGTCTTGGTATTTCTCATGCCCTTTTCCTGCCACCAATACAATATCGCCCTCGCTACTCAAGCTCACTGCTGTTTTAATGGCTTCTCTTCTGTCTGCAATACTGATGTACTTTTTTTTAGCCACCACATTCAATCCAACTTCCATATCTTTTAGTATCTGCAATGGATCTTCGTTTCTTGGATTGTCTGATGTAAAAATTACTTTGTCGCTGTATTCACATGCCACCTGTGCCATCACGGGTCTTTTGGTACTGTCTCTGTTACCACCACAACCTACTACCGTGATGATTTTTGCATTTCCTTGTCTTAAATTTTTGATGGTCGCCAACACATTCAACAAAGCGTCGGGCGTGTGGGCATAATCCACAATTCCTACTACCTTTTCCTGTACACTAACACTATAATCAAATCTGCCTTCTGCACCATCCATGTTGCTCAGGTGCAGTAAGGTTTCGTGTTTGTGTTTTCCTAAACAAACGGCTGCCCCATACGCCGCCAATAAATTATAGCCATTGAATTCGCCAATCAGTTTAAAATGCACTTCTGCTTCATTCACCATCATGTGCAAACCGGCTAAACTGTTGTCTAAAATTTTACCCTTAAAATCTGCCAGTGTTTTAAGACTGTAATAATATTTTTTAGCTGCTGTATTTTGCAACATCACCATTCCTCTTTTGTCGTCAGCGTTGCTGATGGCGAAGGCAGATTTTGGCAACTCATCGAACCACGATTTTTTTACACGGATGTATTCTTCAAAAGTTTTATGATAATCGAGGTGATCGTGAGTGATGTTGCTGAACAATGCTCCTTTGAATACCAGCCCCGCAATTCTTTGTTGTTGAATGGCATGACTACTGCATTCCATGAATACGTACTCGCAACCGGATGCTTTCATCTGCTGCAACAATGCATTGAGGCTAACAGCGTCTGGCGTGGTATGCGTAGCTGGAATAATAGTATCGCCCATTTGATTTTGTACGGTGCTAATCAAACCACACACATGCCCCATAGAGGTGAAAAGTTTGAAAAGCAATGTAGCGATGGTGGTTTTACCATTGGTACCCGTAACGCCTACTAATTTCAAAGATGCTGTGGGAGATCCGTAAAAACGATGGCTCATCACCCCTGCTGCCAATGCACTGTTTTCTACCTGCACATAAGTGATGCCTTCTTTCAAATCGTCGGGCATTGTTTCGCAAACAATGGCAACAGCTCCTTGTGCCAGGGCTTGTGAAATATACTGGTGCCCGTCTGTGGCCACACCATTGATGGCTATAAAACAACTTTCGTCGGTAACATTACGTGAATCAATATGCAAAGCAGTGATATCCCTATGGGTATTGCCTTTTACAGATCGGATAGCAAGCGTGTATAATAATTCCTGTAACATGTTTTGTGCTGCTTAATTGAGCAGCAATGAAATTTTTTGTCCTTTATTAAAAGCTGTTCCTACGATCATACTTTGGTTCACTACTTTTCCTCTTCCACTAATCAACACTTGAAATCCTTTATTTTCTAGCAGATATATTGCATCTTTTAAACCCATGCCCACAACATCTGGTGTAATTTTCTTACTTTCTTCCGCATACATTGGCTGCTGTAAAGTGGCGGCATTGTTTTGCAATTGCATTGTTCTCCAATAACCACCTTTTGCAGAATCTCTATAAGCAATATGCATAAAGCTGAATATAGCGTTTAGATCATTTTTCATACCGGTAGAGCTGTACAAAGCGGAATCATTAACAGGTACATGTTTCATATCTTTATTGGCGATGAACCTGGCATAAATCCGATCACTGATTTCTTTGAACACCGATCCTGATACATCGGCCCCATAAATCTTTTTCGATTCTTCACTATTCTGAATTACCACGGCCATTGTATACTTTGGTTTTTCTGAAGGAAAGTATCCGATAAAAGATGCCTGGTATATTTTGTTTCCTTTATTGTATCCTTTGTTGTTCAAAGCACTTACCGCTGTTCCTGTTTTGCCTGAAATAGAATAGGCAGAATCAAATAATATGTGGTGACCCGTTCCATTCAAACTGTCAACAACTGCTTTTAAACATTCTTTTGCCTGGCGAATGGTTTCCTCACTGCAAATGCTTTCTACCAATACTTCTGGTTCTATCTTCTTTATATCTACACCATAATCTCTGATGGCATTCACCAAATAAGGCTTCATCATTTTACCATTGTTGGCTACTGCATTGTACAGCATCAACATGTGTAATGGTGTTACCAATTCTTCGTAGCCATGTGCCATGTAGGGAAGGGTTGTTTTAGACCAGCTCCTGTTGGCAGGCGATTTAATGGTTGGCTTTCCTGAAGTAGCTACAATATCAATTCCCGTCATCTTATTCAAACGAAACTTATATAGGTGGTCAATGAACTTATTGGGTTCAGCCGAATAATACTGATTGGCCAGTTTTGCAAAAGCCACATTGCTACTGGTAAAAAATGCTTCTTTCACAGTGATGTTTCCCGCGCCTAAATGCGAATCTTTGATGCGAAGGCCATGAAAATATTTTACGCCTTTTTCACAATCCACCATCGAATTCATGTTTATGTGTTTGTCTTCCAATAAACTCAATAAGGTAGCCAGTTTAAAAACCGATCCGGGTTCTGTTGCCTTGCCAATGCCGTAGTTCAAATCTTCTAAATAAGAACCATCTGTTTGTTTACCCAAATTGGCAATGGCTTTAATTTTTCCGGTAGCGGTTTCCATTACAATCACAGTACCGTGATACGAATTGTTTTCTACCAACATTTTCATCAATGCTTGTTGTGCTACATCCTGTATGTAAGTATCCAACGTGGTGATGATGTCTTTTCCATTTATGGGATCTAGTTCTGCACCCATCACTGGCAAATAAGATCCTGCTGTATATCTAACCAATCTTTGTCCTGCAACACCTCTCAACAAACTATCGTAGGTAAGTTCTAAACCAACATTCTTTTTAGCATCTGCTCTCGAAAGTCCGATGGTTCTATTAGCCAGCAATACGTAAGGATTGATGCGTTTGTCTTTTGTTTCTACAATAAATCCACTTTTGTTTCTTCCCATTCGCACCAGCGGAAAATCCTTCATCAACCGGTATTCTTCAAAAGATATTTTTTTCTTCAGGCTATGATACCGGTCTTTGTTTTTATAAGCCAGTTGCATTTGCTTTTTGTAGTCGGTTGAAGATTTATCTTTGAATAAATTTGCGAGGCTAATGCTCAACGAGTCGATATTGTCTTTAAAACGTTTGCCTTGTTTTTCTCTCAGTCCTTCAGCAGCAAAATCTACATACACATCAAATACTGGTATGGAAGTGCTCAACATATTTCCATCTTCACTGTAAATACTTCCGCGTTCTGCTTCTACCAACTGAAATTTCATTTGTGCACTGTCTCCTATACCTCTCCAATAGCTTCCCTGCACCTGTTGTATGTACACCGCTTTACCCAATACCATCACACCCAGCAAGGCGATGCAGATGAAGCAGAGATACACTCTCCATAATATGTCGTTTCTAATTTCCATGATGCCCTTGCGGAGATCGGTTATTGTATGATTAATGTTTGCTTACTGCTTCCAGAGAAACAGGTGCGGTGTTCGATTCTTTTAATCCCAAAGGTTCTACAGCTTTCACCAGTTCACTGGCTTTGCTACGATAGATGACTTCGGCTTTAATGGTTTTGTATTCGTATTCCAATTCCTTAATATTTCTTTCTGTAGCAGCAATTTTTTTTGCCAATTTATCTGCCATGTGACCGTTGTAGATGTACAATACGGCCAGTGCGGAGAGAAATAAAAAGAATGGTATATTTTTTACGATCCATTTATAGTTGAATACTTTCTTCAAATCAAATTTTAAAGGAGCATTGACTGTTTGATTGTTTGTGTTGCTCATAACTTATTTTTTTGCTGCTATCCTCAATTTTGCACTACGCGATCGGGGGTTTTTTTTCAATTCAGCAGATGCTGCTGTGATTGGTTTTTTGCTTATTATTTTAAAAACAGCATCGGGTCTTGTGCCAAAAACATCATCTGCTTCCGGCTCTTCGTTGGCGCCGAACTTCATGTAATTTTTCACTATCCTGTCTTCCAATGAATGAA
>JBIIPY010000131.1:0-5490 GCA_044342365.1 Ferruginibacter sp.
AAAATGGATCTGATATCATGGACAATGAGGGAACGGTACCAGGATCTCTGCCTTTGCTATTGATGTAAACTTGCAGATCGCGTAACAATTCTAGTTGCAGATCGAGGGTGATGTTTCTTTTGTCGAGGCCTGTAACATTATTAAAATACATGGTTGCTTGCCCGCTCAAATCGGTCACCATTTCTTGGGCTTTGTAGGCCATGATGCTTTTTTCTACGCTGTCGAGTTGGCCTTCCACTACCCCTAACCTGCCATCGATAAACAGCAAGGTTTTTGTGTACATCTGGTTCTTTTCTATTACACCTTCTGTATTGTAAAATTCAAACAATCTGTTTAAAACATCTACCCCCCTTTCTGGAACTGGGGTTTGCAAGGTCAGGTCTAATACACTTGATCCGAAAGAACTTTGTACTGCTCTTACGGAACCAGCAAAGCCTCCTGCAGCACCCTCTACCGACTGAAATACTGCAAAATAATTTTTTCCTTGGGCGGCCTTGTTGTAAGTATCATTTACTTTGATTCTGTAGGAAGTACCCCCTATGTTTACTATGCCATTGCTTAAGGAAACTTTTTGGCGGTTGATGCTGATGCTGTTGTTATCCCAATCAATGTCGAAAAAATGTTTGCCACCAGCGGTTATGCTGTCTTCGTTGATGGCTTCAAAAACCAACGGAGAATTGTTTTTATAGAGTTCCTCCGTTTGCACTTTTCCTTCGTTGAAAACGCTGGTATAAAGGTTTAAATCTTTCACCACTTTTTGCATCAGACTGTTCGATCGAAGCACGATGATTTCGTTCTCCATCGATTTTTTTTCTGTCATTCGAGTTAATCCCTCCAATACCTGCATTTCGTTGCTGGATTTCTGGGGGTCCTTGATCAACACTTTAGCAGAGGCCACATACATTTTCGTCTGCGCCCGAAGGTACACGTGCGACACCGCCAGACTTGTACCTGCCAGCAAAACGAAAATCGGCCAAAAAGGCATGTAACGTTGTGCGATCTGCGCCAGTATGTTGCCCTGTGGCTTTTCTGAAAAAAATTGATCTTCGGTCATGAAAGGAATTCGAAAATTTTAACGTGAAATGCGATCCAATATTAGCAATGTAAAAGAAACAATTGTTATTACGAGCGCTAAGTTGGTTTGTATGTTTTGTCGTTTTTCAATTTTTTCTAATTTTACAATATCCTGTGGTATATATACAATATCATTGGGTTTTACATAATACCAGGGTGAGGTAAAAACCGATTCGTCTTCGAGGTTTATAAATTTTACTTTCTTGTCGGCACCCTCTTCTCTGATGATCATCACTTTGTTTTTCAGTCCATCTTTTAGAATATCTCCACTTTTCACCAGCACTTCTATGATGCTCATTTGTTCTTCTGGCATGTTCATTACTTGAGGATCGCCAACGGCACCCATTATGGTTACTTTGTGGTTGAGGTAACCCACGTTTACGATGGGGTCTTTCATATAGGGCAACAACTCATTTTGCAGGAGTACTGCCAATTCTTTGCGAGAGAGGCCGGCAGCGGTAACGTACCCCAATCTGTGTAGCAGCACTCTCCCATCTTTTTCTACCAAAAAACCGCTCATTTCCGGCACGGTGCCTATAGCGGCGGCTTTGTTGAACTGATCATCTTCCGCACTGCTCATGCTGGTTACTTTGATGTCGAGCCTATCCCCCTCACGGATCTTGCTTTCAAAATCGTTGGTTACAAAACCTGTAATTGTAGTATCAGATTGGATGGTATTAAAATAAACGCTTTGTCTGGTACTGGTACAGGAGGCGAAGAACACAGTAACCAATAGTAACCAACCCGATAGGAAAAAAATTGAATGATACCCCTTTGGATTGTGTATTATGCTCATAATGAATGGACTAGTTAAATAAAACCCTACTTAATGGAAGCGTAAGATAAGCAAATCTCGTTAAATTAATTGAGATAAGGAGATGAATTGCAGAAGCTTTTTGTAAGAATACTATCGAAATGAGCAATGCAGTGTGATGAATGTTGGATGCTGAATCCCATTAGCACGCCGCCGCCTTGCTTTCAGCGAGCGGAGATGTATTTATGTAGAAAATCATTTTGCTTTAATCTGCAGCCCTTGATCTACCTAACGGCAGACAGGATTTTGGTTCTTTTTTTCAAGAAAAAGAACATAAGCCCGCGGCAGGCGATTGAGAGAAATCAGAATTTACTTCAACGTATCTCAAATGCCGTGGGTCTAAGCCCCGACGGCGGCCACAGTACAGTAGTGGATGCACGTATCAAACACTTTTACGGTGTTGAATAAATAGAGAAGTTTCGTCATTACAACATCAAGTAAATCCTTTAATCAAGTAAATCATGGTTCAGACATAATTACACGGCATGCGATGAAGATAAATCAGAATTTACTTCAACGTATCTCAAATGCCGTGGGTCGAAGCCCCGACGGCGGCCATAGTACAGTCGTGGATGCACGTGTCAAATATGTTTACGGTGCTGAATAAATAGAGAAGTTTTGACATTAATACATCAAGAAAATCCTTTGATCAAGTAAATCATGGTTCAGACAGAAGCCCGCGGCAGGCGATAAAAATAAAAAAGTTTTAAAATTTCTTCCTTCAAATAATTTCTTTCACAAACTGGCTGAATCAATAGAAATCAAAAAAAATGTCACTCATATGGGTAGTTCTTTTTCCAACATTAAAAACTGAAGCGGCTGTAAATGGGTACCCGTTAAACCATCTTCCTTAAATGGCTTTATCTCTCCTGTTGGCAGATAGCCGTGCCTGTTGTACCATGCAATCAACTCATTTCGTGCAGAGATCACGCTCATGTAAATAGCACCACAACCCCTGCTTATGGCATACTCATCGGCTGCCTGCAACATTGTTTTTCCTACTCCTTTGCCTTGCAAATCTGGTTGCACCGCAAACATGCCTAAATAAATTTTGTTGCCATGTTGCTGAAGATTAACGCAAGCTTGCAGTAGATCGTTGTTCGATTTAACCAATAAAAAAATACTCCCTTCTTTGCCCATCACCTGCTCCAAATCATTTTCATCTGTACGCACATCGCCGGCTATGAGGTCGGCCTCTGTAGTCCAGCCTTTTCGAGAACTTTCTCCCCTATATGCAGTGTTGAGCAACACTTTGATGGCAGGTATATCGTGGTTGGTAGCAATGCCAATGGTTTCGTTGCTGAAAGGATTCATGCTGTAAATATAAAAGACAAATCACTATAAAAATCGGTATTAAAAGAAAAACGAAGCATGTTGAGCCGTTCGTGTTTCTAACAAGTTTCAGTGGGTTATCTGCAAGCTTTACCGTTGTTGTAAAACGATGATACCACTTGCATTGCCTAACTTGCCAACTGATTTCAACCGCATGACACATCAAGACATTGTAGCCCAATTGTTAAAAGCCATCAACCTCGAAGAGCAGGAACAAATGCAACGGTTCCGGTTAGATGAACAACACCCATTGAAATCGCTGAAAGCAGAAGGACTAGCGTTGCACCCCATCAATGTTCAACGAAAAAGTTTTGGGTATGCTGATTATCCAGAAATTGGTTTCCGACTTCCCTTCCCGGCCGAGACCAGCCTCTTTAAAGACGGGGCTGCCATTGAATGTTTCATAACCGGAGAAGAACCCATAAAAGGAGTACTCTTGAACCTTGATAACAACGCCGGCAGCTTCCGGTTGTTTGCTCCCGATTTTCCAGACTGGATAGAAGATGCAGGTGTGGGTATCAAATTATCGCCCGATCAACGCACCACCGCCCTTATGAAAGATGCACTGCATCGCATTGTGAAAAACCCTGCCCTCCTCCATTTATTCGAAACCATTCACTTTGGTGCTTCAACCAACCTTACACTAACGGAATGGGATACACGCAATATTTCGTTTCAAAATAAAAGTTTAAACCCTAGCCAACAGCAGGCAATAGCAGCCATCCTTGTAAACGATTTACTCTGCATTGTACATGGCCCTCCGGGAACCGGTAAAACCACCACCCTTGCCGAAGCCATCGTACAACTGGTTAACCGTGGCGAAAAAGTAATGGTAGCCGCCCCCAGCAACACCGCCATCGATCACATGGCTAGTACCCTCCTGCGTTGTGGGTTGAATATTTTAAGAGTGGGAAATCCAGGAAAAACTGATGCCGCCATACTGGCCCATACGCCCGAAGGCAAAATGCAGCAAAGCAACCAACAAAAAGAAATCAAACAACTGAAAATACGTGCGGAAGAATTTAGAAGAATGGCACTCAAATACAAACGTAGTTTTGGAAAAGCAGAAAGAGAACAACGACAACTGCTGTTTAAAGAAGTAAAAAGCATTCGATCGGCCATCAAAGAACTCCGAAACTATTACGAAGATAAATTATACCGCGATGCGGATGTTATTCTGGGAACACCCGTGGGCTTGTATGATGCAGGTTTACACAAATTAACTTTTGGTACTTTAGTAATTGATGAAGCCGGCCAATGCGTTGAACCCCTTGCCTGGAGCATCTTTCCCCTGGCCGATAAAATAGTGTTGGCGGGCGACCATCTGCAGCTACCCCCTACCGTTATGAGCGAGGAAGCAGCCAAATTGGGCTTGTCGAAATCAATTTTAGAACAAGCCATCCAGCATCATCCGCAGCAATACCTGCTCAACATTCAATACCGCATGAGAGAAAGTATTGCGGGCTTTTCATCTGCCTATTTCTACAAAGGATTGTTACGATCTGCCACGCATTTGCAAAACAATGGGCTACACATTCACTTTATAGACATGGCTGGATCGGGCGAAAGTGAAACAGCAGGTGCAGATGGCATCAGTTTACAAAACGAAGGGGAGATCAACATCACCCAAAAATTATTGGAAACAGAAGGACTGGCCCTAGAGAATACCGCCTTCATTACCCCCTACTCGGGTCAGGTAGCGGCAGCAAGGTTACAACTACCGGCAACCCTTCGCATTAGCACCATCGATAGCTTTCAAGGGCAGGAAAAAGAGAACATTGTATTGTCGCTGGTGCGCAGCAACGATGAAGGCATCATCGGCTTTTTAAAAGATTACCGCCGAATGAATGTAGCCCTCACCCGGGCAAAGGAACAATTGTTTATCATTGGCGACAGTGCCACCATTGGCGCAGATCCTTTCTTTAATCAATTGTTGGAATATGTAGAAGCCCATGGAAATTACCGCTCAGTGTGGGAATTTATGGTATAGGCAACATTAACATCTTACCCGGGCCTGTTGTTGCAGCAGCGTTATCTTTGTGGCATGATGCAACGTTTTCAACATCTTTTTTTGCTCAGCATTATCCTGGGTGCCTTTTCAACCTTGTCACATGCACAGCTGGCATTACAAATCACCCCCAAGCCAGTATTGGTAGAAATTAAAAAAGGTGCCGGCTTTGCCCTCTTATCCGGAACTGCCATTGCATCTTCAGCTGCTTTTAAAGAGCAGGGCATTTATTTATCGGAAGAAATAATGCGTCAAACGGCGC
>JBIIPY010000151.1:0-3875 GCA_044342365.1 Ferruginibacter sp.
GGTAGAAGATGCATCCCAAAATAAGTTTTCAGAAATGTATCAACTAACGGTAACGGAGAAACGCATAGAACTCAGGGCAGCTTCTGTAAGAGGCATTGTAAACGGTATTCAAACATTGTTGCAATTGATACCCATACAATCGAAAACGGCCGTCAACATCGCACCTGTGAGCATTACCGATTATCCTCGATTTGCTTACAGGGGTATGCACTTAGATGTGGCGCGACATCTTTTCCCGGTTGCATACATTAAAAAATACATCGACTACATGAGCTTCCACAAACTCAATACCTTTCACTGGCATTTAACAGACGACCAAGGTTGGAGAATTGAAATGTTGTCGTATCCCAAACTCAACAGCATCGGATCCTACAGAGATTCTACCCTTATTGGACATTTCAAAGATTCTCCCATTGTATACCAACAGCAACGGTACGGTGGTTATTATACCCGCAAAGAAGTAAAAGAAGTGTTGGCATACGCCGCCATTCGGGGCATAGATGTGATTCCGGAAATTGACATTCCGGGGCATAGCAGGGCTACCATTACTGCCTATCCAGAATTGAGCACCGACCCTACCGCTAAATGGGGTGTAGCCGCTACTTGGGGCATGTATAACCGGCAAAACAATGTGCTAGCGCCCAACCCTGCAACCTTTTTGTTTCTTAGAACCATATTTCATGAGATCGCAGATTTGTTTCCCTCTAGCTACATCCATTTGGGAGGAGATGAGTGCAGTAAACTATGGTGGAAAAAAAGTGCTTCTACACAAGCATTCATGAAAGCCAATGGGCTGAAAGATGAAGTAGCATTGCAAACTTATTTTATAGAACAGGTGAGCAGTTATTTGAAAGAGAAAAACAAAAAAGTAATTGGATGGCATGAGATCATGCAGGGTAATTTGGCCAAAAGCACCATCGTGATGAATTGGGCCAATGATGCCAAAGCAGTAGAAGCTACCAACAAAGGTTTTAAAGTGATTATGTCGCCCAGTAAACCTTATTATTTTGACAGCTACCAAAGCAAAGATAAAAATGACAGTCTGGCCATTCACGGATACAACCCACTGGAAGCCGTATACCAATATGATCCGCTACCAGCCAGCATTCGGAAGGCAGGATTGTCGTCCAATATTTTAGGTGCACAAGCCAATGTGTGGACGGAGTATATGGAACATCCCACCAAAGTAGATTACATGATCTTCCCGAGAATGACGGCACTCAGCGAAAGCCTGTGGAGCCAGCCCGAACAAAAAAATTACCAAGATTTTTTAAACAGATTGAAAAAACACATCATTCCGCGTTACCAATATTGGAACAGTAGCTGGTTCAAAGATTTTGAAAAATGGAAAGCAGACCCCTCTTTGTAAAAAAGGTTTGTTAGCTTAAACATACCATATCAAAGCAAGCTATGTTCGTATTTTTGTACCGCCATTAAAACCATTTACTCGAATGAACAAACGACTATCGTACCAAATTCTTTTTTTGAGAAAAACCCTTTGTTGCTGCATGATGCTTTTGCTTAGCAGTGTATCCTCGATGGCCCAGGATACATTGGAGCAAAAAGTTGTTGGGAGAAAAAATTTACCAGAACAGATAAACAAACCCTATGTAATCTTAATTTCTGCTGATGGGTTCAGGTACGATTATGCAGACAAGTTCAACGCCATCCATTTAAAGCAAATGAGAAAAAAAGGGATAGAAGCCAGCAGCATGATTCCTTCTTACCCAACTGTTACATTTCCCAATCATTATACCATTGCCACAGGATTGTATCCTTCGCATCATGGATTGGTTTACAATCAATTTTACGATCGGGCAAAAAAAGATGCTTACAGCATGAGCATGCGCAATACAGTAGAAGATTCTTCCTGGTATGGCGGCACACCGCTCTGGGTGCTGGCTGAGCAACAGGGTATGGTATCGGCCACCAACATGTTTGTTGGCTCTGAAGCACCTATACAGGGAAGTTTGCCCACATACTGGTACCGGTACACAGAAAAAATTCCACTAGAAAATAGGATTCAAAAAGTGGTTGACTGGCTGCAACTACCCGACACCGTTAGGCCACACCTGATTACATTCTACATGAGTGAGGTAGATCATGAAGGGCATGATTTTGGTCCGGACGCCCCTGAAACCGGCGATGCCGTTCGTTTGGTAGACAATGCCATGCAACAGCTCACTTCAAAAGTAGATGCTTTGGGTTTACCAGTGCACTATGTTTTTGTTTCAGATCATGGAATGGCATTGGTAGATACGGTGACGCGCATCAATGTAAACGATATGGTAGATAACAGTCAGTTCATCGTAAAAGGAGGTGGAACCAGTTTGCATTTGTATGCAAAAGACAGTGGGTTCATTCAACCAACTTATTTGCAACTCAAAGCAAAAGAAAACGATTTTACGGTGTATAAAAGAGCAGATATTCCTGCAGCATGGAAGTACAATGCCAGTGAAGACCGATTCAACAGAATAGGCGATTTAATGATAGTGCCCACATTTCCCAAAGTACTGAGTTGGAGAGGCCGCATCAAACCAGGGGCACATGGTTTTGATCCTGCCATCAAAGACATGCATGCCGTGTTTTATGCATGGGGACCTAGCATTAAAGAAGGAAAAAAAATCAATGCTTTCGAAAACATTCATGTGTACCCTTTTATAGCATCTTTACTGGGTTTAACCATCACCGATGAGATAGATGGAGATAAAGAAATATTGGGGAAATATTTGCAGAAAAAATGATCTTTTCTGAAGCCTTTCAATTTTTCGTTAACTGCTTTCTAAACATTTCTTTCTGTCGCCTGCGGCGCGCTTTGTCACTTTTTGTCTACGATCCCGACTTTTGTCGGGACCGTCCAAAAACTTCCGCCTAAAGTCGGAACCTTCGGCAAAAAAGACGCCTCGAAACGATTACGCCCCGTTTCTCGGATGGTTCCCTGATTTAACTTTTGTACTACTGTAAACTCAGGATTTGTTCATTGATGCTCAGCATTGATAGCAAAAGAATAAAAACGCGGTTGTTTAAATTATTTTAAAAAAAAAAATAAATAGAGAGTTGTTTCGTCAATAACCCACTACGGAGACCAATCCGGGCCTCAGAAAAAATTGCGCTTAAATAAATGTTGATGAGGATAGTAAAAATGAAAACAATGTTACTGATGTTTGGATAAGTACTTAGTTGGTAAGTCGCACATTGTTTGGCCTTGCACTACCGTTGTGACTTTTTCATTTTACTCCCGAGGAGACATTTATGAGCAAATTTTTTCTGCAGCCCTTGATCTACCTAACGGCAGACAGGATTTTGGTTCTTTTTTTCAAGAAAAAGAACAAAAGCCCGCGGCAGGCGATTGAGAGAAATAAATTAAAAATATTTCTACATAAATCAACTAATTACTTCAACGTATCTCACATGCCGTGGGTCGAAGCCCCGACGGCGGCCATAGTTAAGTCGTTCAAATGCCGTGGGTCGAAGCCCCGACGGCGGCCATAGTACGCATTGGGGAATCAAGGAATTTCTTGAGCCTCGAACCACGGCGGGTGGGGTGCCGACCCCATCGGGGTCATGGATGCAAGTATCAAATAAGTTTACGGTGCTGGATAAATAGAGAAGTTTCGTCATTACAACATCAAGAAAATCCTTTAATCAAGTAAATCATGGTTCAGACATAATTACGCGGCAGGCGATAGAGAAAAATAAATTAAAAATATTTCTACAATAAATCAACTAATTACTTCAACGTATCTCACATGCCGTGGGTCGAAGCCCCGACGGCGGCCACATTAGGCATTAGGGTAGTCCGGAGTTTCGTGAGCCGCGAATAAGTGTAGGGTGTTATGTCAACAACGCACTACGGAGACCAATCCGGGCCTCAG
>JBIIPY010000102.1:0-9337 GCA_044342365.1 Ferruginibacter sp.
TCAAAAACCGGCTCAGTAGAAAGCTGTGATCGTTGGCTTTTGACAGTTCACAATCATATGGCAGACAAAAAATTTACATTATGAAAACTGTTTTCTATTTTATTTTACCATTTATATTTTCTTCTTGTTGTATAGGAAATCGAAAATGCAAACAAGATAACAGTTCTTCAAGATTCCGTATCCTTGATAAAACAAATGGAATAGACCTTGTGTTTGGACCTGCAAAAATCTATGACAAAAATAATATCAGTTTTTATTAATTAAACGGTATAGACACAATATTTCATCAATATGGAGCTGGACCAAATCTAAATCCAGAGCAAGACAGTTTATTATTTGTAAACTTTGATTACCGAAAAGCAGAAACCGTTTTTATAAAACTAAGTACTTCTGATGTTGACACACTTACTTTAAGATACCAAATAGTAGACGCTTCTCCCTGCTGTCCAGACTACACATCAGTTCAACCTCTTTCACTTAACAATAATCAAGTAGAACAAATTTCAGGAGGGGTAATAATCTTCAGAAAATAAGCCTGCAGCTAACATGTTATGTGTAAGTTGTGTTTTACAAATCATAAATGATCTTAATGGCATTGTTTTGCCCAAGGTTGGTGTTGATGTTATAAGCCTTTCTTTTTTTGCCATCAATGATCTCTAGTATAGAAGTGTTGGGCGCAATGCTGCCCAAATTATCGGCAATGAAAATGATCTTGTTTTCGCCGGGGTAAAGTTTAACTTGAATGAATTGCGGTTTCTTTTTTACGGCGATGCCCGGCATAAAAATTTCATCGTTTATCTGTAACGAAATGCTGTCGCCGTCCTCTACCGCATCGTCCCAAATGGCCAACGTTACTTCTTGTGAACCCACCCGCATACTGTCTATGAGTTTGGTATTTCTATTTTGAATTTTTTGTGTAATGGTTTTTCGGGCAGTAATGTCTTGGGGTTCTTTTTGCTGTTGACCCTGCAATAAAAATATTTTGGCAACAATAAAAGTAGCCGACATATTTTCTTTGATGGTATAATCAAGTGTGAAGCGTTGGTTGCCGAAACGGAGGTTCAACTTGGCAGTATTGGGTGGAACCCTACCATAATTGTCTGCAAAAAAACAAAGAATGTTCAGGCCGGTGTCCAATACAACATCTACAGCAGCATTGTTTTTTCGGATACCTGTTTTTTCGATGATCATTTTTTTATTCAATAGCACCGACACCGTGTCATCGTCTGTTGTATTGTTGTCGGTAAAACTAATGTTCCCCTCCGCTGTATTTACATAAAAACTATCGGTGAGCCCAAAGTAAGTGGGAGCCTCATAGCTGTACAACATTTTGTTGGCGGCTGTACTCCGCCATGCATTGCTGTTTATTTTTTGAAGTGCGATGGCATCGTTCCGTAAAAATTCCGACAGTCGCAATACCGCCATTTTATTGTTCTCTTCATATTTTGAAAGAGCAGGCACAGGAAACCCATACCTGTTGGCGGAAATTCTATTTACCCTGAGCGTGCTACCACCGCTGATATCCAGTGTGCCATTGAGCGGAACAGTGTATGCACCCAATGAAAATGGTTCTTCTTTGATGGGAAATTTCTGACGGCCAATGGCCAATTGTTGGTTGTTTTTCTTCACCAACAATAATTGGTATACTCCGGTGAACTGCGCATATTCAATAGTAAGCAGGGCAGGATAGAGGGTAGCTTCTTCCGGTGCTGCCACTTGCAAACGAAGCTTGAAAGTGGCTATTTGTTCCGCATCCAATTTCTCAAAATTCCAGGTACCCACAAACGGATCGGTTTGGCCAACAGCAACCATCCCAAAAAGTAAACCTAGCATTGATAAAAAAAATGTCTTCATTAAAATCGGGTTGGTTGAAGCAGGGGTGTCGTTTAAAATACATTCAAACACAGCTCGGTCATATGTTATTCAAATAATGCAAATTTGTTTTTAGGTCTTCTTTTATCTAGCCATAAAAATCCTTTCAACTTATCTTCTCCTGCCGGAATTTGTCGCAAAGGATACAGCGTTCCATTTACATCATTCACAAATACCACTTTGTTCAGTTCTTTGTTGATGAACAAGATATCGATCACATCTCCACTGCTTCGGTTCATGCCTACATAGGCACTGTCTTCGTCTTGCGGATAATAAATGCTTTCTGCTGGCGAGCCTTTTACCCGCACATAATCTATATTGCCTTTCACAAAATAACCCGTAATGGTTCGGCCCCCCATCTGGTTGTACAACTGTGGATTGCTTTGGTTCACCACCAATCCGTTGTTAAATACCAACAGCTTTTCTGCCTGCTGATTTTTGGTATACAAATAAATGGTATCTCCATTTACTTGTGTGTTGCCATTCCAGAAAACAGGGGCTCTGTACATTCTAAAAACAGAATCTTCGGTGGAATAATACAAACTATCACAAACGGCTTGCAGCGAATCGTTGAATATTTTTACGTGGTGAAAAGCCAGAAAATAACGAATGCTATCGGTTGGTTTGATGGCACTGCTATTCGTGGCTTTGTTGAAGGAGTCCGTTTTAAAAGTAACGGTATCGGCCACGGGGTCCATGTTGATGGCCAACACCTGGTTTAGCGTATCTGTTTTGGTGATGGTAATATTTTGAGTGGTATCGTATTTTCTCAAGCCAGAAAACAACGTGTCGGCAGCTACATAGGTGCTGTCGTTGTCACGGTATAAGATCATTACCGGTTTTCTGGTGGCTAAAAAAGTACTTTTGTTTTTATCCAGTAATATTTGGCCGCCCAGCACGGTTACATTGTTCACACTGTCTACCAGTTTGCCATTTTCTTCTACTTGCAGCAATCCGCTTTTTTCATCAAAGGCAATTTTTCCGCCAATGATAGATCGGGTGCTGTCGCTGTAGGCGGTTCTTTCGTAAAAAATGGCTTCACCGGTTTCTAAATTATACGTACCAGAAGTGGTTATGATGGTACCACTGTCTTTTGTTTTGATGGTGGTAGGTGAAATAAAAGTGGCTGTTTTATAAAATGTATTGTACTGTAAACTATCTGCTTTGATGTCGTACTGTGGATCGGTGAGGTGTACGTATTTCTTAAAAAATACGTCTTTGGTATTAGAATAATACACCGCATCGGTGCTGGTTAAAATGGTTTTTCCATTTACCACACGGCCACCACCTTTGTAACTGGCAATGCCAGTGGCAAGGTTGTATTCTAAATCTTCGGTGAGTAGGGTGCCCTTGCCGTCGGTGAGTTTTACATTTTTTTTGAGATAGGCTATTCTTTCTTTGCCGAGATACTTTAAATAGGATGCATAGGTGTTTACGCTGTCTGCATCGTTGATGTGCACATTGCCAAACACTTCCGCAATACCCGTCAATGGGTTCAGCACAATGCTGTCACCTTTTAAAATGGTATTGCCTTGTTTTACCGCTGCATTCCCCGCCAATGTTTGCAATGCAGTACCATTGGGCAGTGTAAACATGCGCAGGCTTTTGGCGAAGATAATTTCAATAGGAGTGGTGCTGTCTGATGCGGGTTGTGCCATTGGTATGGCAACGGGTTGCTGTGCATGTACTTTGACTGTAAATAAAAAAAACAATCCTGTGAAAAACAGGATCGTCTTTAAGTGATATAAAAAATAACGTGGTATCATGATAGATTGCTGCAGGATGGTGCTTTGATCTGCAATCAACTTAATTTACTTTTTTAATAATGTAGGGCGAATTCAATGTATCGGGCAGTGGGGAAGTAAGGGCACTGCCTTTTGCCTTTTTGCCAAACACCGAAATATTCACATATCTTTTTGGATTGATGCGCACATCGTCTAACAACAAATTGAGTTTGTTGCCGGTAGAAGCGAGGTTGTTGTACAAAGCTGGATCGTTCAATATCTTACCCAGCGTTCCATCTGCGTTGTTCAGTTTGGCCACCGTTTGTTGAAAATCGGCGAGTGTTGCATTCAGCGTATTCACGGCTTTTTCAAATTCCAGCTCAGAAATGCTAGTAGTCGTTTTGTCGAGACTACTCATGATGTTGCTGATCTTTTCATTGTTATTGGCCATGTTGCCGGTGATAGATTCAACGTTGTTGAGCGTTTTGGCCAATGCGCCCGTTTGGGTATTGAGCAATGTATTGAGGTAAACTGTTGATTGTACCATAGAACCAGTAATGGCATTTAAATTTTTAAGTGCCGAGCTGATATTGCCTTTGGCATTGGGATCCAACACCGTATTGAAATTAACCAACAAAGTATCCAACGACACCATGGTGCTTTTTAATTGGGTGATCACCGGATCTACTTTTTCCATCAGGTTTCCCAATAAACCTCCACTACCAGATGTGGCAATGCTGTCTTTATTTTTAAGATGATCAACGGCGTCGCCTAAAACAATTTCAAGACTAGGGGTTGCAATGGGATTGGTTTTGATGACAGCCACAGAGTTTTTGGCGATGTACACATCCTTGGTGATGTTGATTTCAACGAGGATATTGCGCATGTTTTTATCTGTGCGAATGTCATACACTGTTCCCACTTGTAGGCCGTTGATGAGCACCGGATTCGATTTTTGCAAACCTTGTATGTTGCTGTAGCTAGCGTAGAGGGTTGTGCTACTTGTGAGTAATTTTTTACCCTTTAAAAAGTTAAATCCGAGTATCAGCAGGGCTATGGATACCACTGCAATTGCGCCTACTTTTGTTTCGTTAGCTATTTTCACTAGTAGTTGTTTTTTGTGTTAGTATGGTTTGAAAGCGGTGAAATCTAATTCGTTCTTTCGGGTAATTTAAAACCAAATCTATGCCTAAAATAAATTTATTGGGAATTATTGTTATTAGCGGAGGCTTTTGAAGCACTCTCTAACTGTGCTTTGTACCGTTTTACCGCCTGTGTAATGGCTTCCGCCAATTCCTGCTGACCTTCTTTGCTATTGAGGTAACGCTCATCTTCCGGGTTGTTGATAAAGCCTGTTTCAATTAAAATAGCAGGCATATTGGTAGCTTGTAAAACCGCAATACCAACCTGGCGTTGGTTTACACCCAAAGCAATGCGGCCTGTTTTCTCCACTTCGTCGTTTACCAGTGTGGCCAATAAATCACTTTTCTCTTGGTATCTTTTTGCATAAATGTCTGCAATGATCTTGTTGCCGGGCGTGCTAAAATCTACTGGCGCATAGGAAGAGTCTCCTTCGTTGGTTTCAATTTCAAACTCACCCACTTCTTTCATAATGGCCTTTAGTTTATCACTCGTTTTGTGTGCCGCGAAGATGTACACACTGGTACCACTAACTTTCAGCGGCAATTTGTAATATTCGTAAACGGGTTCCTCTACTTCGTAAGGGGTAGATTTTTTTACTTTTTTAGAGCCTTTTTTTACATAGGTTACTTTGTACTTGGTAACGGTGCGGGTACCTATCTGGCGCTTGG
Source organism: Ferruginibacter sp. (assembly GCA_044342365.1). Taxonomy (GTDB): domain Bacteria; phylum Bacteroidota; class Bacteroidia; order Chitinophagales; family Chitinophagaceae; genus Ferruginibacter. The sequence goes on from JBIIPY010000102.1 coordinate 5,408, forward strand.
CAGTTGTAAGCGGACCGCTATCTGCATGTATACACAAAAACAAATCGCCTTTGTATTCGTTGGCCAAACGCGCTTTTTCATTGGGATTTTGATAGATGTCTGTGGTTCTGGTAGGAATTACATTCAATTCAGGCATTTGTTTTTTGAGCTCCGCCACTACTTTCAAAGAAATGGCGAGGGTAACGTCTTTTTCTTTAGAACGAAGCGAATTTTCGTACTGCCCAGACGCACCCCCATCAGAACCCCCATGACCAGCATCTACAATAACTGTTTTTAATCCCTTGCCACCCTGTGCAAATGATGTTACATGAAAAACGATAAGAAGGGCGAGGATTCCGAATACATTTTTTGCTTTTTGGCTCATCATTGGTTTCAGGGTTATATAGGTTTTGTTATAATTGTGTTTATCCAACAATCGTTTTATTTTAATGGCTATTTTTGTTGCATCATAGTATATGAACCACACTAACAAAGGTAAGGCAAAAAAATTTTCAGCAACGATCTGTACCACTATGATGCTGTTATTAACATTTTGTAATAACAGCATCGGTTTCAATATTGCTATATTTCACATTCAGTTAACTTCTGCAGATACTACGCCCGTTCAAAAAACGATTCCATCCACCAATATTGTAGATCCCAAAGTAACAACGCTTCCGAAACCTACCGTGGCAAACAATCGCAGAGATACCGTACCGTCTGTTAAAAAAGATTCCAATATTGTAAATACCATCGACAGTTTCAATTTTAAAATTGCCACCGGTGCTTTAGACACACCCGTAGTGTACCATGCCGATGATTCGATGGTGTTGAGTGTAGTAGATAAAACCATGAAGCTGTATGGTAAAAAATCTACCGTAGCGTATACGGATGTAAACCTCGAAGCGCCTACGATTGAGTACAACCAAAAAACAAATTTGGTTACAGCGAATCTCACCAAAGACAGTTTGGGAAAAGTAATTGCCTATCCCAGTTTTAAACAAGCAGATTTTGAATCGCAGAGCGATACCATTCGTTTTGATATGAAAACCCAGCGGGGTATCACCAAAGGAACCTATACCAAACAGGGCGAAATGTTTGTGTATGGCGAGCGTATTAAAAAAGAGAGTGCCGATGTTTTTTATGCACTCAATGGCCGTTTCACCACTTGTAACCTCGATACACCTCACTTTGCTTTTGTTAGCCAGCAAATAAAATTCATCAACAAAAAAACGGCTTACACGGGTCCGGTTCATCCAGAGTTTGAAGGCGTACCTGTTCCTATTGTACTGCCGTTTGGTATTTACCCATTGAGCCAGAGCAATCGCAAAACCGGATTGTTGCCGCCTAGTTTTAGTGCCAACGATCAAATGGGCATTGCATTAGAAGGCTTGGGTTATTACAAAGTGCTGAGCGATAACTGGGACCTTACCACCCGCGCTACCTTGTATTCGTATGGAGGTTGGACGATTAATTTTAGTCCGCGCTACATGAAACGATACCGTTACCAAGGTAGTTTGCTGTTAGACCTTCAGCGATTTAAAACCAACTTCAAGGGCGATCCAGATTATACCTCAAACAAGGCATTCAATGTAAGATGGACGCACAGTGCAGATGGCAAAGCCCGGCCGGGTGTAACCTTCAGCGCCAATGTAAATGCGGGTAGCAGCAAATTCAATGAGCAGGTGCCCAACAGTCCTACCAGAAATTTTCAAAACCAATTGGCTTCCTCCATCACTTATGCCAAGGTATGGAAAGACAAGCCCTACAACCTTTCTGTGAGTGCCAACCACAACCAGAATACCTTACAACGTTTGATCAATCTGAATTTGCCAGACATTGCCTTTAACGTAAATACCCTTTATCCGTTCCGAAAAAAAGAACCAGTGGGAGAGAGTAAGTGGTACGAAAACCTGGGGGTGGCTTTGAATACCAATGCGAGAAGTGTAACTTCTTTTTACGACACGGCCGGCAACATCGGCAGCCAAATTGTAGATCGTTTGCAATGGGGTGCCAGGCACAGTGTTCCCATTACATTGAGTTTGCCACAGTTGGGTCCTTTTCAAATTGGGCCCAGCATCAGTTACCAAGAAACCTGGTACGATCAACAAACTTTTCAAGAATGGAATCCCAACACCCGGAAGATAGATACCACGATCAACAAAGGATTTTACAGGGCCTATGATATGTCGTTTGCCATTAGTACCAGCACCCGTATTTTTGGTTTGTACACATTCAACAAAGGCAAGGTACAAGCCATCCGGCATGAGATCAGACCCTTTGTTGCCGCGAGTTACAAGCCAGATATCAATGGAGATTCTTGGTACGATTTGCAGATAGATACCAATGGCAACAAAATTTCTCGGTCTTATTATGAAACCAGTATTTATGGAACCTATTCGCCTGGAGCGTTTGGCGGACTCAATTTTGGGATCGACAACAACCTGTCTATGAAAGTGCGTGATAAAAAAGACACCAGTGCCGAGGCCATGAAAAAAGTGAACCTCCTCGATGGTTTTGGCATCACCGGAAGTTATAACTTTCTCAGAGATTCGTTTAGGTTAGACGTGTTGAGTTTATCTGCCAGAAGCAGTTTGTTCGAAAAAATAAACATCACAGCCGGGGCCATTTTTGATCCTTATCAAACCGATGCCAATGGAAGAAGGATAGATGAGTTGATCTGGAAAAAACGAACCTTTACCTTGGGTACTTTAACCAGTGCCAATGTATCGTTGCAAACTTCTTTTAGGGGAGGCGACAAAAAAAAGGGCGATGCAAACAATGCCAATTTGCAGCAACAAAACAATTTCAACAATGTAGATCCGGTAACGGGCATGCAGCTAGACGAGTATCAGCGAGAGTTGAGTTACATGAGCAACAACCCAGGAGAGTTTGTAGATTTTTCGATACCCTGGGATGTGAGTTTGAACTATTCCTTGCGCTACAACAGAACCCAGTATCCCGGACAGCCCGTTAGTAAAAGCATTAGCCAGGATGTGAATTGGAATGGTTCCCTCAACCTTTCTCCTAAGTGGAAAATAGGGGTGAACGGATTTTTCAACATCACCGAACAGGAGTTGGGCACCCTTAGTATGTTTTTATCGAGAGAGATGCATTGCTGGCAGATGGCCATCAACATTTCACCGGTGGGTAAGTTTAAGTTTTTCAACATCAGCATCAGTCCAAAAGCGAGTTTGCTCAGAGATCTAAAGGTGAATAGAACGAGGTCGTTTGTTGATTTGTAGGTTTTTTACAGTTGGCTGAAACGCAGTAACGGCCTGCATAAATTATAGTGTATGTCAGAAAAAATCACCTTGTTTGTCAACACAAAAATTAGTAAAATAATTTTTCTGGTAAGTATAGTGGCAGCCATCATTTGGATTTTTGGTAGAACTACCAATGTGTATCAATTCGCCGTAGTAGGCGCAATATTTGAAATATTGTGGCTTCCTGTGTTGGGGGTAGGCTTCATTTTACCGGTCATTTCATTTGTATTATGGGCGAAAGACAAATTCAATTTTAAATCGCTCCATCTGTATTCGTTTTTGATCCTTCTATTTACCATTGTGTTTACCATAATGTATAAATGATCCACTGGCGCAAGTGTTCGGCTTCAGCCGGCCACTTGTGTCTACTGATTCGTCCCGTTTAAAACGGGATTTCAGAAAAACGCATTTCCAAAACCAATACAGTAGTGCTATTGATTACTACACGAATGAAAATGGTTTAGTCTCCATTGAGTATTTGTGTTACTAACTCCGGACACAGTCCGGCAGAATTAGACGGCATCCCGACAATTGTCGGGACCCAGTGTAATACTGTAGGATTTCAATGGGTTTCAAAAATTTTGCCTTCAGTTTGCTTCGCAAAATGTATTCTGCCACTAAGGCACCAAGGCACGAAGGATTTGCTTCGCAAATATTAGATACATATCAGTATAATGAACTAACA